>JBBSSY010000066.1:0-9863 GCA_038241595.1 Chitinophagales bacterium
GCTGGATGGGATATACTAAACGCGGATCAATTGATGACCTGGGAGAAAGTAACGGGTATATCAAAAACCGGCAGTTCGGCGGTACGGCTCCGCAATTTTGATTACGCGGTACCGGGCCAGCAGGATTATCTCCGCCTGCCCGAGGTGGCAATTGGCGGAGCAGATTCAGCATTTGTCACTTTCCAGGTGGCAGCAGCTGCTTACGCATCTACCACAGCAACAAATACTGCTTGGGATACGCTGGAGGTACTGTTAAGTGCTGACTGTGGAAAAACATATGTGAGCCTGTATAAAAAATGGGGTGCGCAGCTTGTCACCCGCCAGGGCGCGACGCAACGATCTTTTGAACCGGCAATCAGTGAATGGCGCAAGGATTCAATTAACATTACGCCGTATGTGTCTAATGGCAACGTGCTGATTGCATTCCGCAATACCACGCAGCAGCAGAATAATATTTACCTGGATGACATCAAGGTGTACACGGTAACGGTGAATCCCAACCTGAAAGCACGTGGCTACCTGGTTTCACCAAATCCTGCCAGTGGCATGGTGCGTTTGCAATTCTACCCGCAGCCCACCAACCTACTTGGGATCTCGATTTACTCACTGACAGGTCAGAAGATTACTGAAGTGAAGGTGTCAAACGGCATGTATAACAATACCTATAATATTGATCTGAGTGCGTATGCCGCCGGAATGTACATCGTGCGCGCGGTGTTTTCTGACCGCGTGGTAACGCAGAAGGTGATTAAGGTGAAGTGATGATGGGGCGTTCGGGCGTTTATCCGAGCGCGTTATGTAAGGCTTTATTATCTCCTCATTTTTTATCGTTTGTCATTCCGCTTGGTTGCCGCGCAAATGGCCGCTATAGCAACACCATGAGCGGCAACCGCGGAATGGCAAAAAGAAGGGGGACGCCGTGCCTGTTGCACTGTGAAAAGAATATGATCGGCAGCCGCGGAATGACAAAAGAAAGCGGTACGCCGCGCCTGGCCATCATAACAAATTATCTTTAAACCTTAAACTTTAAACCTTAAACTACTTCAGGTTAAGCTTTATCTGCAATTCATCAAATTGCTTTTCGTCGATAGAGTTGGGTGCGTCGAGCATTACATCGCGGCCACTGTTGTTTTTGGGGAATGCAATGAAGTCGCGGATGCTTTCGCTGCCGCCGAGGATGGCACAGAGCCGGTCGAAACCAAAGGCGATGCCACCATGCGGCGGTGCGCCGTATTCAAAAGCTCCCAGCAAAAAGCCGAATTTATGCAGCGATTCTTCTTTTGACATGCCCAGCGCCGCAAACATTTTTTCCTGCAGGCCGCGTTGGAAAATGCGGATAGAACCACCCCCAATTTCATTTCCATTTAACACCATGTCATAGGCATTCGCCTTGATATTGGCATAGGGGTGCTGCAGGTAATTCTCTGCATCTTCGATGAGCGGGTTGTTGTTTATCATCGTGTCGATATGATCCGGCTTGGGTGCGGTAAACGGGTGGTGACGTGCCACCCAGCGGTTGTCTTCTTCTGCATATTCGAACAGCGCGAAGTCAAGCACCCACAACAGCCGGTACTCATGTTTTTTACGCAAGCCCAGGCGTTCACCCAGTTCGAGGCGAAGGTCACTGGTGGCCTTGCGTGTTTTTTCTTCTTTACCGGCCAGTACCAGGATCAGATCACCCGCTTTGGCGTTTGCGGCGTCGGCAATGGCCTGTAATTTATCTGACGGGTAAAATTTGTCCACACTACTTTTAAAGCTGCCATCCGCGTTACAACGAATGGTCACCAGGCCTTGCATGCCAATCTGTGGGCGTTTGACCCATTCCGTTAGTTCATCTGTTTGTTTGCGCGTATATTCCGCGATACCCGGAACGGCAATGGCGAGTACCGTTTCTGCATTATCGAACACGCCGAAGCCAGCCCCGTTTATGAGGGTACCCGTGGCCGTTAGTTCGCCATGCATTTTAAACGCGGATTTAAGATTAGCGATTTTCATCCCGAAACGGATGTCCGGTTTGTCGTTGCCGAAGTTCCACATGGCATCTTCCCAGGTCATGCGTTCAACGGTATCGGTATAATCGATGCCTTTTACATCTTTAAAAATGGATTTGATCATGCCTTCGAACATCTGCAGGATGTCTTCCTGTTCCACGAAGCTCATCTCGCAGTCGATCTGGGTAAATTCAGGCTGGCGGTCTGCACGCAGGTCTTCATCGCGAAAGCATTTTACTACCTGGTAATACCGGTCATAGCCGCTTACCATGAGCAACTGCTTAAAAGTCTGCGGACTCTGCGGCAGGGCGTAAAATTGGCCGGGGTTCATGCGGGAGGGCACCACAAAGTCTCGTGCGCCTTCCGGCGTGGAGCGGATCAGAAAAGGCGTTTCAATGTCCATAAAACCTTTTTCATGCAGGTAATTCCTGGCGGCCCTGTTTACCGCGTAACGGAGTTCAAGATTCTTTTTTACCGTGTTGCGGCGAAGGTCCATGAAGCGGTATTTCATACGAAGGTCATCACCCCCGTCGGTATCATCCTGGATGGTAAAGGGAGGCACTACAGATTTGTTCAGGACCTTAAACTTTTTGACGAGTATCTCGATGTCGCCTGTGGCCAGATTCGCGTTCTTGTTGCTTCGTTCACTTACGGTGCCTTCTGCCTGTATGACGAATTCACGACCCAACGGTTGTTCATCCAGTTGTTTATTGAGGTCTTCGCCAAATAGCAATTGGGTGAGGCCGTAGCGGTCACGAAGGTCTACGAAGGTGATGCTGCCAAATTTGCGGATGGTTTGGACCCAGCCGGACAGCTGGACGTCGTTACCGGTGTCGGTAATGCGTAATTCTCCACAGGTATGTGTTCTGTACATTCAAAATGATTTTAGCCAGGTGATGGCAGACATGAAAATGTTTCGGGTGGCAAAGGTAAAAGAAACCTATAAAGAATCAATCAGGCAATTTACCGGTTCTATCGTCCGGCAACTGGTTTTGCCGGCATGGGCAATCGATAATAAGTTTTTCATTCTGACGACTTTTTATCAGGAAATGCCGGTTGCCAAGCAGCGTTTCTATGTTAACCACGCTCTTGCTAATGGACCAAGATCAATACCACCGATACCAGCTAGAAAGCCAGCATTCCATCTAAGAGAAACAACGTTTCAGATCCAGGATCCGAGAGAGCCGTACTACAAAAGCACCAACGTTTTTCAATTGTAAATGATGCCCCATGGAAGTGATCATTACCTGTCTGGTTATATTGCTTACGGTGATCCTGTCAGAGAAACTCCCGCCTTTTATTGATTTGTTCCTGATGAAGCGGCAAAAGAAGGTTTTTGAACAGCACAAACCCTTTTATCTCCGTATTGTTTCGCCGAAGCTGCGCTATTTTCACTGCCTGGACCAGCAGCAACAGGACAAACTACTCTTCAGAACCTACCTCTTTCACCGGTCTAAAAAATTTCACTACGTAGATGTGGAGGCGTCGATGGAAATGCCGGTGCTTATCAGCGCGGTCGCCGCACAACTCACGCTGGGCCTTGAAAAATTCAGGTTTGACTATTTCCGTAATATTTATGTGCTGGAGCATGATTATCATTATGGTTATTATTCTTTGCCCTTTATGGGGCATGTCGACGGATCGGGCATCTATCTCTCCTGGGATAACTTCGTAAAAGGGCTCGTCAATACGCCCGACAGCAGCAATGTAGGGCTGCATGAGATGGCGCACGCGCTGGCATATGTAAATTTTGTTACCAAAACAGAAGAAGACAAATGCTTTATCCGCGAATTCAGGAATTTTTCAACAGTGGCTCGTCCCATATTCCAGGACATGCAAAAAGGTCGGAAAAACCTGCTGGGTGATTATGCCTGCACCAATTACCATGAATTCTGGGCAGTTAGCGTGGAAATGTTTTTTGAAAACCCGCTTCGTTTCAAGCATGAATTGCCCACGCTATATCGCGCTATGGCCACGGTGCTCAACCAGGATCCGATCGAACAAATTAAATATAAACGCACGCTGATTTACCGGAAGGCTGCAGTTAATTGATGACGTCAACTACTTCCAGCCTCCGCAGTTTCCTTTCTCTAGGCAGGATAAACCCATAGTAGATAACGATGTGCGCCAGCCCGATCGAAAAAGGGACGGCGGTGTAATACCGGTACACGTCGGGCATCTCCCAGAATTCGATCAGCATCCAGTATGCGTTTGCGCATATCCACCAGACTACCGCGAGGTTGTGAAAAAGTTCAGACCGGATCTTACGGGTTTGCCAGGTGATGAGCAATGCGGCGCCCATCGTCGGAAAAATCATAAAAATGCCGAGTGGGCGCCAGAGCATGGCCCAGCTGAGGTCTTTTACCAGCCAAAAAACAATGTGCAGGTTTTCAATAAAGCGAAATCTTTCCGGGATCGCGTACATCCGTTTTTCCTGGCTCATGAATACTAATAGATGATAAAAGCAACTAAGATAGTGCGAGCGCGGAAAACCTGTGCATCAGCCGCGGAATTTTATCGGCTAAAACAGGTGCCTGCTCAGTATGCCCTGGAAGCGGCAGATGTCCACCTCCGGCAGCAAGGGTATTTTTTGGGTGAGGTGATCTGCCAGCTGGCGTGCAAAAAACGGCGCCAGTGAACAGCCCTTGGTACCCATGCCATTGAAAATACCGATGGCAGGATGTGCGGGGTGAAGACCAACGAATGGTCTCCGTTCGAGCGTAGCCGGGCGAACAGCCGCCCAATGATCGACCACGGTAAAAGGTATTTTACAGAACTGTTTTAACTGCGCCTCCGTTTGCAGGCGAAATGCTTCTGTTGGCTGGTCGGTGTCAAACTGCCATTGGTGCGAACTGCCCACCCACCAGAGGCCTTCTTTCCAGGGAACCAGCGTGATCCCCTTTTTGTACAGACTTGCACTGACCAGCCCAGGAATATCCACCAGCAACGCCTCGCCTTTATTGGGCGCGAAGGGCAGGGTTTTGAACCAGGACGAGCCCCCGCTATTGATGCCATCGCAAAAGATAATTTTTCCCGCCGTGATGTCATCATACCTCACATGATCTGCTGCCACAACAAGCCGGGTTTGATCGAAGCTTTCCGGCCGCAGCACCTGCTGCGCGATAAACCGGTTGCGAAATGCAGGCAGCAGCCCTGACAGGTTCACCAGTAATACCGGCGAGATCCTCCCATAACCAAAAGTATAGGCAAACTGGTCGAGGTGGTCGTTTTCGTCGGCAGGCATCGAAAGGTAGGCGGGATCTTCTGACAGGCGGTGCAGAAATGCCAGCCGCATTTGCGGCGTGGGAAAGAAGTCAACGATATCCGTTGCCGCCAACCCCTCAACGCCAAGCATTTCACCCGCTTCGCGATAAACCGCTTGCGCAACGGGCACCAGGTCGTCGATCATCCAGCTCTTGACAATCCGGCGGCCGGTGACCGGGTTTATAATACCGGAGGCTACCCTGGAGGCGACGAACGGCCGGTTATCATCAATGATGAAACAGGATCGACCTGCTTTTTGCAATTCATGGGTTAACAGGCTGCCGCATATGCCCTGACCGATCACCAGGTAATCTACCTCCATGCTTTAAAAATATGTGTTAATACCATAAACCAAATCGATTACTCCACTTTTATACGGATGCCTTCGCTATGACCCGAAAATTCGGGTGCATATAAGCATTCAATGCTGGTGATGCCATTGCTGAAATCACCGGCCTGTGCCACGAATAACGGGTAATCGAACACGTAACTGCCTTTTGGCAACCGGCTGAAAAAGAAACTGGTGCTGGCATCGGAGGTGCTCTCATAATAGCCAAGTCCTCCCTGCCATTTGTAGCCGCTTAACACGTTAACCGGTTCGAGGCAACTCGCGCGCATATCTTTCAAATGCACATATTCCATATCGCGGTCAACGGTGACCAATACCCGAACAACCAGTTTGTCTCCCACTTTCAAGACCCTGCCTTCATTTAAAGGAGCAAGCACAGGACCGCTGTTGGTATTCGTTTGCGTGAATAACTTTTTAGACAGTTTAAGCGGAGATGCGGCCGGGGTGATGTGATCGAGGCGTTCAAAATATTGCCAGTATACGGCACCCCATGACGGCCCGCTCGTGCCTGCTGTGCTTTTCATGGTGATGTTACCCATGGCTGGGTTGATAAACGGCGCGTCGTACACTTTTTTAAAGTAACCGGTACCTGCTGTGGCCGGTTGTTCGGCACTGTTGATCACCTTGTCGCCCAGTTTTAATTGTATCGCAGGAGTTTTGCCCAGCCAGTCGGTACCGCGAAGTAATAAAGCATAACAGGCATCAGCAGTCGCTTTGCTATTGCTCCAGCGGTGGGTTTGTTTTTGTTTAAGCAGCCAGGTCTTAAGCGCGTCGGTGATTTTTGAATCGTTTTTAATTTCGGTAAAGGCTTCGATGAGCAGGCTTTGAGTTTCCACCGGCGCCTGGTACCAGTAATAGCCCGGCCGGTTGTCTTTCCAGTACATGCCCTGTTCTTCGTTGGTAAGGGCATTTTCCTTCAGGGAGCGCATGATGTCTCCCGCGGTTTTGAGATCGCCCGTGCGTTGCAGGGAAAGGGCAATCATGCCCTGCATCATCCTGTTTTGTAACAGCCAGGATTGCTGCGCCTGTTTGCGATAATAATTAACGGCCTGGAATGAAGCGCCCGGGATACCGGTTTCATTAAAAAAGCTGCGCATGTAGAGATACTGCACCTGTTGGTAACCGATAGCATTGGTTCCTGATGATGCCTTCGCTTTTAGCACGGCATCATAATCTTCTTTCAACCTGGTGTCGGCGTATGCCAGCCCGTTTTGTACAATGGCGTTTACCTGTTCAGACAATGCCACCGGAATGGCGTCAAGCTTCTTCAGCCGTCCCAGGCCGGTGAGGATGTATTGCGTAATGAAGCGATCGTCGGGGCCGCCCTTAAACCACGGAAAACCGCCGTTGCCTGTTTGATATAGTTGTAGCATTTGAACAGCAGACGATAACTCGCGACCCATCGCTGACATGTCAAAAAGCAGGGCAATGTTTTTTTGTTGTGCCGTTTCGTTTTTTGCGTCGAGTACCCAGGGTGTTTCCTGCAGCAGGATGGATTTTAATTCAGGGTTTTTTTCCAGGTTGCCGGTAAGTGCATGGCCGGTAGCGTCCTGTCTCCACCTGTCAAATATCTCTTTAAGGCGTGGGGAGGCGTTGGCAATTTTTGCAGCCAGTGCATTGGCATAGAAACGGTTGAAAGCCTGTTCAGCGCAGTCATTGGCTGCATTCGCGAGGTAAGGTAGGGACTGCACGGCATACCAGGCAGGGTTAGACGAAAATTCAATGGTGAGCGCATGCTGCTTCAAGGTTTCACTGTTGGCGGACGATAACAACTTTTCGAACCGAAAAGTTTTCTCTTCATTGCCCTTCAGCCACAACGGCAAAGTTTCCGTAACAAGCAGGCTGTTGGTAAGTACGGGCAGCGCTGCTTCTTCGCCATCGCTGACGTACCCTGCATTTTTTCCACTGACTGTATCTTTTGCACTACCCCATGGAGCGCTGGCCACGATTCGGTAAACAATCGGTTCGCTCATCTGGTACGGCACCTGGATCGTAAAGCTGGCGACGACCGTTTTCCCTGCTTCAGCGGTGAAATACTGGTTCGCGACCATGTTTTGAAACAGGCCATCTACCGGTTGCATGGTGACGGCATTAAACAGTTCCAGTTGAACCGTGCCGGTCAGTTCGCCGGTGGTGAAGTTGGAAATTTTGGTGGTGATCGAGAGGTGGTCGCCTTCGCGCAGGAACCTGGGTGTATTGGGCTGCACCATAAGTTGTTTCTGTGTCACGATCTCTTTGGACGACAAGCCGAAGGCGGCGTCTTTGGTATGCGCGAGTGCCTGGAATTTCCAGCGGGTGAGCGCCTCGGGCAACGTGAATTCAAACTCAATCTTACCAGCGGCATCGGTGCACAGCTGTGGAAAAAAAAAGGCGCTTTCGTTAAAATTGGTGCGGATCTGTAGATCTCCTGGTTGTTGCAGCGTCGGCTGTTGCCCGTGACTGCTCGCAACGTCCTGAACCATACGCCCGGCTGCCCGACCTGACAGGGCGTTCGTGTTCTCGTCCATACTCACTTTTGCCATACTGGCGGCAGACTGGGGTGAAGCGCCGATACGAAGTTCTTCAAGCCGGCTGGATTTTGCCATGCCATATATTTGTATGCGTGACTCGTTAAAAAACGTCAGCAACTGGTCGTAGTTTTTTTGATAGGAATGATCTGCCTCGTCGGCTACATATTTTTCACGGGACTGTACTGCCGAAAAGTTGCTGAACCCGCTCCAGGTGTCCTGGTTGTAATACCAGGGAAAGATATCGGGTACCTGCCAGTTATGCGGCCTGAACTGGTCAAGGGATGCATCATACATTGACGCAAGCAACTCGGCCGCTACCTTTTCGTTTTTATAACCGCTGATTTGCAGTTTCCATTTTTCGTCGCTGCCCGGCAGCGTTTTGTCGCGGAAGGTCTGATAACTGATGTTTAGCGCCTTGTCTGACCAGGGCACCCGGATGGGCTGGGAGACCAGGAAGAAACGGTTGTCTTTAACGAAAAAATGGTTGATGCTTAATCCGCCGCGGTCGTCATCGGATGGAATAAATGTCTCCGATATTTTCGCGTTGTTCAGTGCCAGGAAACTGTATGCGGGAGGCCGTTTCGTTTCGCTTGCAACAGGTCGGTTAAATATGTCGTAATCACCGATGCGGTTTACCTGGCGGATGATAAAGAGGTCAGTAGCTGCAGAACCAGTGATCAGCGTTGTTTTTTCACCAGGTTCTACCACCGGTTTATCGATATAGTTCCAGGTGTATGCGCCGGCAGGGACACTGCCAGATTTGGGATCGAAAAACTGGACATACTGCACATCCTTAATTATAGCTCCTGATGGATCAGTCGCAGATGCCTCGATCACGTACCAGCCATCTTTTGTGAATGATGGCCGTATGGGGAAGCTGCCATCGGCGCGGGAAGAATCGGTAAGTTCGAACAATTTTTCTCCAACGGGCCAGTGGTGGTAGTCACTTTCCTGCCGGTACTCGTCAAGCGGGAACAGGGCATGATACTCAGCCTCCCCCAATACAAACTGGTCAGGTGCCGGCCACAAACGCGGGCGAATCAACCTGCCGGGCGCCTGCAGGCGATGGATCGTAACGTGTACGGGCACCCGCACATATTCACCAGCCAGGTTCTGCGTACGGATGTTCAGTTGACGCAGGCTGTCGATCGCCATCATGTTTTTTGCAACCAGTTGAAGCGTGAAGGCCTTGTAAGAAACCGGGATCATTGTTTCCCCACTGCGTGTTTCACCGTTGACATCGGTGATGTCGGTAAGGACCCTGTAATTGAAAATCGGATCTAGTTCGACCTTCACGGTCCGGTCGGGAATCGCCTTGAACGGAATGGTGAATCTGCCGGTTTCGCTGGTCAGCACTACACCGTGGGCTATTTCCTGGCTTTGCGTATGGGGCATTCCCCAGCGACCGTATAACCAGGGGTAGATAAAGCGCGGTTCACGCACGACGCGGTAACTCACGCTCGCCCCTGCCATGGTAACGCCAGAATAAGCCCTGGCAAAACCGGTTACCCGGATGCTGTCATTGACACGAAAGGTGGCGGTAATTTTTTCAAAGTCGACATAAAATTTTGGTCGCTTGTACTCTTCTACAGCAAATTCGGCCTGGCCCTGCACACCGGTTGCCTGCACCCGAAAGGAACCATTGAGGACGTTTGCAGGTAATGTAAACTTGCCGGCGAACGACCCAAATTCATTGGTAAGCCCTTGCAGCGAATCCACCTGCTGGCCGTTGGCATCATAGAGATACAC
>JBBSSY010000067.1:0-9664 GCA_038241595.1 Chitinophagales bacterium
AAAAGTGTGATGTCGACTACGAAAGTGAAGTTGAAGGATGGTTTAACCAGGTGCTTCGGCAGTTAAGTAGTACAACGAATAGCCATACTGCGGTCACTTTTGCGCCTCCCATCGTCAAAAAATCAACCGGAAAGAAACTTTATAACGGTACTGTCATAACCAATATCAATCTTAACGACCACGGTTCTAACAAGCAAACGCATCATATTGAAATTGCTGCTGATGATATAGACTATTTACCCGGCGATTCGCTGGGCATTATTCCCGAAAACCGGGTTACGACTGTTGAGCCAATCCTTCAGTTGCTGGATATTGATGATGCTAAAACTTTTTTGTTTAGAAATGAAGAAGTAACCATTTACGACCTGTTTAAAAAGAAGCTGCAGATTTCTTACCTGCCAGAAAGGGTTGTAGCGAAATATGCAAGACTGGTTAACCAGGATATTCCTGCCACGAAAATCGGGTTATTGGATTTATTAAGAATTTATCCGTTACCAGACACCAATCAACTTGAACAACTGCTTGATATATTAGAGCCCATTTCTCCCCGATTGTATTCTATTTCGTCGTCACCCGAAGCGCACAACGGCGAGATACACGTTACTGTTGCCAAAGACACATTCACCGTGAATGAAGGTCAAACATGTGGTTTGTGCTCTGATTATCTAACTACCCTGGCCGAAGAAACAAACATCGAATTTTACATCCACAAAAACAGCCAGTTTCGCTTACCCGCGGGTGACAAAGACATCGTCATGATTGGTCCCGGAACCGGCATCGCTCCGTTCCGTTCGTTTCTTTCGCACCGTGATGCAACCGGTGCAACCGGTCGCAATTGGTTGTTATTCGGAGACCAGCATTTTGTTACCGACTTTCTCTATCAAACAGAAATACAAAACTGGAAAGAAACAGGAACTCTTACTAAAATCAGCGTTGCCTTTTCACGTGACCAGCAGGAGAAAGTATATGTGCAGCACAAGATGCTCCAACATGGGCAGGAACTGTACGAGTGGATTATGCGTGGTGCCTCCATTTACGTTTGCGGGGCAAAGATGCCCATGAGTGCAGATGTTGAAGATACGCTGCTGCACATAGTAGCAAAATTTGGAAATAGAACCCTGGAAGAAGCCCGGCAGTTTGTAACGCAGCTGAATGAAGATGGCCGGTATCTGAAGGATGTGTACTAGTCGAAGAAACAGTAGAGACAAAATAACAGATAGCGTCTTTAAACCAACAAGTTTATAAATATTAAAGAATCTCTCAATATGGCTGAAAATAATCAACCGCTTTCGTCAACCGAAAGAATAAAAATGGCAAGCGATAACTTGCGGGGAACTTTTGTTGAAAGTCTTGCAAACGAGGTCACGGGCAGCATTAATGAAGATGATTATGCGCTCGTTCGTTTTCATGGCATGTATGTACAAGATGACCGCGACCGCCGTGATGAACGTGCGGCAAAAAAGCTGGAACGTTTATATTCATTTATGATTCGCTTACGGTTGACCGGCGGCGTAATTACTCCTGAACAATATATAGCACTTCATAATATCGCAGGAGAAAATTCTACCGGCGTACTGAAGATCACGACCAGGCAAACCATTCAATTGCATGGTGTGTTAAAATCAAAAGTAAAGCCCACACTTAAAGCGTTTAACCAGGCAGGTCTCACCACATTGGCTACCTGCGGTGATGTGAACCGCAACGTGCTTTGCAGCACTCATCCAATACAACCGCCATGTCATGAAGAGGTTTACGCGTATGCAAGTGAAATGGCAGCACGGATGTTGCCAAAGACAAACGCGTATCACGAAATCTGGCTCGACGGTGAAAAGTTGATTGATAAAGAACTCGAAGCAGACCTTTTGTATCAAAACAGGTATATGCCCCGTAAGTTCAAAGTTGGCATTGCTATTCCGCCGAACAATGATATTGATGTATTGGGTAATGACCTTGCACTGATAGCGATCATAGAAAACGATGAATTAAAAGGCTTCAACATCGGAATTGGCGGTGGCATGTCTGCTACACACGGAAATCCTGATCATTATGCCCGTCTTGCATCTGTTTTTGGTTTTGTGTCCGGTAAGGAAAATGTATTGAAAGCAGTGTATGAAGTGGCTACCATTCAAAGGGATTACGGGAACCGCAGCGATAGAAAAGTTGCCAGGGTGAAATATACCGTTGACCGGTTAGGTATACCATTCTGGAAAGAAGAACTGGAGCGCAGATGCGGCTTCAAAATTGAAGCGCCAAGACCATACCAGTTTGAGTCACGCAAGGATATTTATGGCTGGGAACAGGACCATAAGGGCTTGTGGTATTATACGTTGTATGTAGAAAACGGAAGAATTCTGGACGACGAGAAGGTGTCTTTAAAATCTGCGCTTTTGGAAGTAGCAAAAACAGGCGCAGCCACGTTCACTTTTACCTGTAACCAAAACCTCATATTGGGGAATATTCAGGAGCAGGACAAGGCTGTTATCCAGGAAATACTCGACACATACAAAATTATAAAACATACCGGCAATGCCTCCGCCCTTCGTAAAAATGCCATGGCTTGCGTGGCGTTAAATACCTGCCCTTTAGCGTTGGCTGAAGCGCAAAGATATATGCCGGTGCTCCTTGATAAAATAGAACCGCTACTCATAAAACACGGACTGCAAACGGAAGAGATAATCATGCGAATGACGGGGTGTCCAAACGGTTGTTCAAGGCCTTATGCCGCTGAAATTGGCCTGGTAGGAACTGCCTTGGGCAAGTACAACCTGCAGATTGGCGGAGATAGACTAGGCGAACGGTTAAACAAATTATATAAGGAAAGTCTTAACGAAGAGGAGATCCTGACAACGCTGGATTACCTCTTCGGTACGTACAAAAGTGCAAGAACCGAAGGCCAAACATTTGGTGACTTCGCCTTTGACAGATGGGTACCTGGTACTGACTTAATACGAACCGCAAGTAGTTTTAGCGAAATAAATATGCCGAAGCCATACCATGTAGATTTGAGCGTCGGTCTTGAATAGGGTTGGTTTGCACCGATAACCGAAATATTCCGGGCTGTAGGCAAATGTACATTGGCTTCGGCCTCCAGCTGCGCCAGTACGTTCCGCATGTCTTTATTACGTGTGTGAAAAGTGAGTTTATATATTCTTTTAACTGACCCGTTGCTTTAATAACGCGGGGCGATGGCGCCCGACTATTACCAGCTTCCCTTATACAGGTGATCATTTTTTACCGCGTCAATTCTTTTCAATGGTATTTGTAATCCATCGGTTTTCTCCAGCCAGGTCCATAATTCATCATTTAACTGCTTCGCTATTTTCTGGTGGGTGGAACTCCTGATTAAATTATTGAGTTCATATGGGTCTTTCTGTATATCGAACAGTTGGTCAATATCCCATATTCCCTGCGTCCTGATAAACTTGTATTGATCTGTGCGAACCGCGTATTGCGTGGGCGTTTGTGGAAATGCATTTTCCCAATAATATTCATAAAAGATGCGGCTGCGCCAGGCAGGTTGTTCGCCTTTTAATAATGGAAGGAAAGAAGTTCCCTGCATCTGCGCCGGTTTTACGACCCCCGCCATTTCTAAAATCGTCGGTGCGATATCAAGATTGAGCACCATCTGTTTAATGACGGTTTTGGGTTTAATCAGGTCAGGACATCGGGCCAGCAGCGGCACCCGCATGGATTCCTCGTAGGCCTGTCGTTTGTCGATCAGGCCATGCTCACCAAAGGCAAATCCGTTATCACCCATATAAATTACGAGCGTCTCTTTGTCAAGACCGTTTTCTGTTAAAAAATCAAGCACCCGGCCAATACTTTGATCTACGCCCGCGAGCGTTTCCAGGTACCGCTGGTAGAATTCGTCAAAGGAGATGGTTTCATTGTACATATAATCCACGCCATGCCAGCTGTGCCGTTGTGCCCTTACCCAGTTGGGAATGTCGTTATAATTAAATGTGTACTGGCTTGTATCGGCCTGTTTACCATGCGTAAATTTTTTGCTCCCGGCAACGGCAGTGCTGTACATGGAAACAGGGTACTGGATGGAGATATTCTTATACCTGTCAAAGTCGCGTCTTGCGGGCATTTCTTTTTCATGAACGGCTTTGTGTGAGAGGTATAAAAAGAATGGTTTTTTCTTGTCCCTTTTTTTCAACCAGTCAATGGAGAGATCCGTCAGGAGGTCGGTAATGTAGGTGCTGTCTTTATACTGAACGTGTTTTCCGTCGATGTTCAGCAGCGGGTTGTAATAAACGCCCTGGCCACGGAAACTGACCCAGTGGTTAAAACCCGGCCGCGGCTCGTCTGTTTCACCGCCCATATGCCATTTCCCCATGAAGGCGGTTTGATAGCCTGCCTGCTGCAGGTATTGGGGAAAGAACAGGAGATTGGCTGGAGCAGGCGCTTTGTTGTCGACTACGGTATGCGTGTGCGCATACTGCCCGGTAAGGATGGAAGCGCGGCTTGGAGAACAAAGCGAAGTGGTTACAAAGGCGTTGGCAAGATGAGCGCCTTCGCGGGCAAGCCGGTCCATGCTTGGTGTTTCCAAACCCGGCACTTTGCCGGTAAAGCCCATAAAATCGTACCGGTGATCGTCGGAAAGAATAAAGATCACATTTCGGGGTTTGATGCCCGCGATTTTTTTCATGGCAAGTTTCCCGGTGGCCTGGGCGGAAACATATCCAGGGGAAACACAAATCGCCGCGGTTGTTACAAGGCAAAAAATCAGTTTGTCAACCCAGGTTAAACCGGCTGGCATACGCCCGCCGGCGGCGGTAACAGGTAGCCCTGGCATGGGCATTGAATTCATCATATCTGCAGTTTTAAAAAGCCTATCGTTGTTATGTCAAACCAGAATATTCATGAAGCGCCGATCCCGCGATCAATACGCCGTGTTGTTGTAGATGACTGTTTTTCCGTCGATTACTTCGTACCGGCAATTCATCGCCTTACATATAATCTCAATCTTGTCGTACATCGATCCCCAGTTGAGCGTCGCGTTGAAAGTCCGTTTTTTAAAACTGCCTTCATCATAAACGAAGTCAATTATACAGGCCGTCTCCAGCTGGTTGTTATTTTTTGAAGCCGGGCCGGCTGCCTCCGGCTTGTTGTAATGCAGCAAGCCTTGCACGGAGTTTGGTGGCCATTGCCGGGTTTTCGGCAATAAGATTTTTTTCTTCAGCAATATCTTGTGCTACATTATATAACTGTGGCTGGTTAGAAAGTCCGGTTGCGATGTCTTTATTCTTCAGCCAGTCGGGAGTGGGTTTTGTTTGCGGGGCAATATATTTCCAGTGGCCGGACCGCAAACCTACGGTAAATGATTCTTCCATCATATCCGTCCTGCCCTTTTTTGATTTACCAAGTAATGCGTTCAACATATTGTAACTGTCCGGAGCGGCATTGGGAGACAGGGCCTGATGAAGCATGGCAGCAAAGCTTGCATAAAAATCTACCTGGTTAATGAGCGCATCGCTTACGCCGGGCTTAACTTTTGCCGGCCAGTACACAATGGTTGGCACACGTGTACCTGCTTCGTACGCGCTGTATTTGCCGCCTTTAAATGGGCCACCCGGTTTGTGAGCGCCCACCAACGCTGCCGCAGCATCTTCATAGCCATCATCGAGCACGGGCCCGTTATCGCTGCTGAATATCACGATCGTGTTTTCTGATAAACCAAGCGAATCCAGCGTTTTCATCAGTTCTCCTGTACTCCAGTCCATTTGCGCAATAACATCCCCGCGGGAGCCCATGGTCGTTTTGCCCACAAACCTGCGGTTGGGATCGCGTGGCACATGAATATCGGTAAAAGAGAAGTACAGGAAAAAAGGTCTGTTCTTATTTTCTCCAATAAAAGATTTCACTTTGCCGATAAGCACATCAGCCATTTCTTCATCTTTCCAAAGGGCAGATGTGCCACCTTGCATAAACCCGATGCGGCTGATGCTGTCGGTGATGGTATTGCTGTGCTGCGGGTCGCCTTTAAATTTTAAAAGCTCCGGGTGTTCGGTGCCGGTTGGTAAATCGCCAATTTTATGGTCGTAATTTACGACGATAGGATCTTTGGGATCGAGGCCTACTACGTGGTGGCCTTCTACGAAAACAGTCGGTACACGGTCTAAAGTTGCCGGCACGATAAAAGAGTAATTAAAACCGACTTCAAGAGGTCCGGGTTTTAGTGTTCCATTCCATGTCGGGTTGCCATCTCCCAGGCCCAGATGCCATTTGCCTACAATGCCTGTGGTGTAACCCGCATCCTGCAACATACCCGGGAGCGTTGGTGTGCCGGGAGGTATAATGAGTGGGGCATCGCCGGGCAAAATGGCAGCGTTATTTCTAAAAGCATAACTGCCCGTCAGCAAAGAAAATCTTGATGGCGTACAGGTGGCCGCCGTGCAATGCGCATCCGTAAATTGTAAACCGTTCGCCGCGAGAAAGTCAACGTTTGGCGTCTTCACAGCCGTAGCTCCATAGCACCCTACATCACCGTAACCCAGGTCATCAACATACACAATAACAATATTTGGTTTGTTGATTTGGGTGGCTTGGGCATTTGCCGTATTGTTTATGGTTGTACAGCAAATGATAGCCGGTATTGCGAGCGCTATTTTTAACATCTTTCGGGTTAAATACATACAATTTATCATCATAAGAAATATAGTTCGTTGCCGCCATCTGCTTTATCCATGGAAAAAGGCGCTGGCGCTGATCGGTGATTTATTTAACGACGGTCCCGCCCATTGCAGGTTTGGCGGAGCGCCGGTATTGATATAATAGATATTAATGGGATGCATACCTGCCTTCAGGTTTATTGTTGTTTGTTTGGTTGTGCCTGCTTTGTACCCATAATCCGCGTCCAGTAAAATAGCTTCATGCAAACGAATAAATGCTTTGGCGCCTGCCGTTAAGTAAAAAGTATATTCTCCATCCTCGGGAACATTGATATACCCGTCAAATGCGACAATATTTTTACCAGTTGTTTTTGTATGAGCGGTAAGCGGCTCCGCACTTACGCCCGTAGCAATCGGCGACAGGCTCGACACGTTCGGCAACCAGGCATACAAATTTTTAAAGCTTTGCCAGCGTAAGCCTTTTAATGGTTTTACCACTGTCGATGGGGGTACAGGGGTATTGTCGTATGGGCGACTTGCAGAATCATCTGCACGACGAACCTGCAACACCTTTTCTTTCATTTGATGTTGCATCACCGCCAAGGCGACCTCTTTGCCCAGGTCGTGCGCCTGATGCAGGTCAGTAGTCGCATCGTAGATTTCAAATTCATCGTCGGCTGATTTAATATCATACCGCAAACCAATATACTTACCCATGCGTATCATTTGCATTTGCTTGCGTACGCGTTCCCGGTTGTGTTCGGCAAACTCAACGTAGTTGGGTGATTTTCCGGGTTGAAAATATTCTACATACACCAGGTTTTTCCGTTGTTTTCCCTTACCGGTTAAAGCCGGTAGCAAAGAAACGCCGTCAGCGCATACAGGTGCTGGTAAACCTGCCGCATCTGCAAAGGTCGGCAGCCAGTCGTAGGAAATGTTGGGTGAGTTTATCCTGGTGTCCGCAGGAATATGTTTGGGCCAGCGGGCAATAGCCGGCATGCGTAGCCCACCTTCCATTACATCTCTTTTAATGCCATCAAACGGCCCAAAGCTATCAAAGAAATTTGCTTCGTAATCGCTATTGGGTGGCGGTAAATAGGACTCAATCGAAGGGCCGTTATCAGAAGTAAAAATCACGAGCGTATTATCATCAATTTTAAGATCTGACAAAAGTTTCATGAGGTCGCCGATGGCATCATCAACCCTGCGAACGCTGGTTGCATAGCGTTTATACATTTCGGGCCACGATACTTCCGGGGTTGCGGCATTGTGGTCGTCGTCATAAGTTGCCTTTGCATAATCAGGGTGCGTCCAGCTATCGGGGTTACCGTTGGCGGTGTTAATCATTTGTCCGGGCTTGCCGGTCCATTGTATGCCACCATGTAACCCCCCACCTACAGGGTAGGCTTGCGTTGGCAGCTCCAGTACCGCATGCGGAATATCATACGCCAGGTACATAAAAAATGGTTGTGCCGGTTTGGTTTTCTCATGATCTGCGATCCATTTTTTTGCGGCGCCGGTCCATAAATCGCCAGTGTAACATTTATCGAGTTGGTCCGATATTTCCTTGCGGTTTTCATACACTTCTTTATGGCCGCGGTAAATACCTTCTTTCGGGTAATGCTCGTGCCCGTCGCTATGACGCACATATCCATAAAAATAATCGAAGCCCCGGTTAAGCGGATAAGCCGGCCACTTGTCTCCATCTTTGTCAAAGCGGCTGTCGCCCTGTAAACCCCACTTACCGATTACTGCGGTAGCATAACCTGCGGTTTGTAATACATTGCCAATCGTGTAACCATCACTTAATGCTTTGTCAAACTGATTGTCCCTGACATTTGCATGGCCCTGGCTTAACCCCGTAAGGGTTGACGCACGTGAGGGGGCGCAGACGGGAGCGGCGCAATAATGCTGCATAAGCATAACGCCTTCTGCTGCCATTTTATCAAGGTTGGGCGTAGCGGTTGCGGGTTCACTTCTGTCATCTTTTTTATCCCGTGCATTCTGAAAAAATACCCCGATATCACCATAGCCAAGATCATCCGTTAAGATATAAATGATATTGGGTTGTGGGGTGGCAGCTGATTTCTTTACCTGGCAAATCGCCACTGCCCCCGCAAGCAACGCGGGAAGCAAAATGAACATATTCTTGTACTTTCTCATGGTTTTTTACTTGAAGTGACGTGTATTAGGCGAAGAACAGGGCATTATTTGCTCAACAACATATATAAGCAGGTTCTTGGTTCAAGGCTCTTCTTTAACACACCGGTTGCCATGCCTGCAGACTTTTTTGCATAGACATCTTTAATGGTTACTTTTCCTGTCAGCCCGATTTTATCAAGATTGAACACAACATCTTTTGCTGCGGTGTGCGACCTGTTCATAAACAACACGGCGGCTTCTCCATGTTGTAATTTCTTTGCCCAAACTTCGGTAGAATCGTTCACCATCATCTGCCTGCCTTGTTCAGTAGGATCCTGGTCTATTCGAATGGCGTCTTTGTTGAGAATAATATCTTTTTCGTAGGGAAGAAGAGTCCTTGGGTCATCTCCAAGAAATAATGGTGCAGACATGATATTCCATAAAGCAAAATGCATTTTTTGTTCCTCGGGTGTAAGGCCCTGGTTGCCGGTAACCAGCATTTCTGCGTCGTTCCAGTAACCCGGCCGTGCATACGCAGCAGATTTGTTGTTTTCTTCCGCCACATGCATTACACTCCAAAAGTTTTTAATCTGTGGTATGGAATCGAAAAAAGCACTGCCCTGCACTTTTGCAGAGATGTCAGGCGTTGTGCGGGACATGTTGCCAACCGTCGGGTTCCAGTCGCGGAAAGTATACGCGCTGATGCTTAAGACGATGGACTTGCCACTCTTTTTAATGAGGTTGCTCCATTTAATATAGGTTTCTTTTAGGAGTGCCTCATTCCACCCACTGGAAAATTTGCATTTGTCAAGTTTTATAAAATCTATGCCCCAGTCAATGAGCTGCTGTACCTGCACTTCTTCATGACCATAGCCGCCTACCGGGTCACCACCGCAATCCTGCGT
>JBBSSY010000068.1:0-9590 GCA_038241595.1 Chitinophagales bacterium
AAAATTCTGGAGCCTGGCAAGGGCATTGTTATCGAATACGGCAGCTGCAACGGCGTTAATACTTTGGATTTCGAGAGAAACGATTTCGTGCTGACGTCCGCAGCTTCGCTAAAAAAAGAACTGGCGCTGCAGGGCGACGAGTACATCATTGGCTATGTTGGCCGCCTTTCTCGCGACAAGGGAATTGACGTGCTCTTTGACGGCTTTAACCGGCTAAAGGAAAAATACAGCCAGGTGCGCCTGCTCATTGCTGGTCCGATAGAAAACAAGGATCCCTTTTCACCGGTATACCAGCAACAGTTATTTACCGATCCGCGCATTTACTATGTCGGGCAGGTTTCAGACGTTGCGCCGTATTATGCCCTGATGAAAATGCTGGTGCTTTCGTCATTCCGCGAAGGGTTCGGCAATGTACTCATAGAAGCGGCGGCCATGGAAATTCCAGTGATTGCCCCGGACATACCCGGCTGCAAAAACGCGCTGCAGGCTGGATACAACGGCTTTTTTTTCAGGAAGGGTAACGTCACGGCAATGAATAATGCCATTGAAGCGTATATCCTCGATGAATCGTTGCGACAGCAACATGGAAAGAACGGGCGGCAGTTTGTGCTGCGGTATTTCTCGCAAGGCAAGATATGGAGCGGTCTGCTAAAGGTGTACCAGGCGAATATTTTAGCGCCCCTGGATTGAACTGATTATTAATTCACGCATACTTCATACATCGAATGGTATCATTAATGGGCATGTTGTACCTTTGCCACTTTTCTGACCATTACTTCTAACAATTATGGACATCACAGTTAAGACAGCGGAAGAACTCCGGTTAACCCCCGATGAATTTGAAGTCATCCGCAAGAAGCTTGGCAGAACTCCCAATTTTACAGAACTGTGTGCCTTCTCTGCCATGTGGAGCGAGCACTGCAGCTACAAAAACTCCATCAAGTGGTTAAAGACACTTCCCCGCGAAGGCGAAAAAATGCTGGTTGCCGCCGGGGAGGAAAATGCAGGTCTCATGGATATCGGCAACGGTTTCGGGGTTGTATTTAAGATCGAATCGCACAACCACCCGTCCGCCATCGAGCCTTTCCAGGGAGCTGCTACCGGTGTCGGTGGCATCCATCGGGATATATTTACCATGGGCGCGCGCCCGATCGCCTCGCTAAACTCCCTGCGCTTTGGCAAACTCACCCACCCTAAGACGCAGCATCTGCTTGCCGGGATAGTACATGGTATCGGCCATTACGGCAACTGTTTTGGTGTGCCGACTGTCGGCGGCGAAATTTATTTTGAGGACTGTTATCATACAAACCCATTGGTGAATGCGATGAGCGTCGGCATCCTCAAATCCGGCGACACAATCTCCGCCACTGCGGAAGGCATCGGCAACCCGGTATTTTTTGTAGGCAGCGCAACCGGAAAAGACGGCATTGGCGGCGCCTCCTTCGCTTCAGCCAACATCACGTCCGAAAGCACGGAAGAATTGCCGGCCGTACAGGTGGGTGACCCCTTCCAGGAAAAAAAATTGCTCGAAGCGTGCCTCGAGGTGATAAAAACCAATGCCGTGGTGGGCATGCAGGACATGGGCGCGGCGGGCATTATTTGTTCCACCGCCGAAATGAGCGCAAAAGGAAAAGTAGGCATGCGCATCGACCTCGACAAAGTGCCGGCACGGCAACAAAACATGAAAGCCTGGGAGTTGTTGCTCAGCGAGAGCCAGGAACGAATGCTTATTGTTGTACAAAAAGGCCGCGAAGCCGAAGTGCTTGCCATTTTTGACAAATGGGACCTCCCCTGTGCAGAAATCGGCGAAGTAACCGGCGATGGCATACTGCAGTTTTTCCTGCATGGCACGCTCGAAGCCGCGCTGCCAGCAGACGAGCTTGTTCTGGGTGGTGGCGCGCCACAGTATGATCGTTCGTACGAAATGCCCGACTACATGGAAAAAATCAAGGCGTTTGACGCAGCGGCACTCGAAGTGCCGGATGACCTTCGCAATACGGCAGAGCAAATGATCAGTATTCCGAATATTGCCTCCAAGCGCTGGGTTTCCAACCAGTACGACAGCATGGTGGGCACCGCCAATACCTCTGCCAACGAACCTACCGATGCCGCGATCATACTGGCAAAAGGTACCGGTAAGGCACTTGCCATCACTGTCGACTGCAATAGCCGATATGTATATGCAGATCCATATAAAGGTGCCATGATCGCGGTGGCGGAAGCTGCACGAAACATCGTTTGCAGTGGGGGCGATCCACTCGGCGTAACCAACTGCCTCAATTTTGGCAACCCGTACAACCCCCAGGTGTACTATCAGTTTGTTCATGCAATCAAAGGCATGGGTGACGCCTGCCGGGCTTTCAACACACCCGTAACCGGCGGCAACGTAAGCTTCTACAACCAGAATCCCGATGGGGCCGTGTATCCGACGCCTACAATCGGTATGGTTGGTTTGCTGGATCGCGTAAAAGATAAGATGACGCTTGATTTTAAAGCACCGGGTGATAGCATATTCCTTATCGGAAAAAGTTCCGGCGATATCAATTCATCAGAGTACCTCCATAAAATCCGTGGCGTTGAGTTTAGTCCCTGCCCGGAATTTGACCTGGAGAGCGAAAAAAAAGTGCATCTATACGTGGCTGCCCTGATAAAACACAAAGTGGTTGAATCTGCTCATGACGTCAGCGAAGGCGGACTTTTTACCACCTTGCTGGAATCATGTTTTAACCGAAATCTCGGGGTGGATGTGGTGGCCAAGGATTATAACATCCGAAAAGACGGCTACTGGTTTGGTGAATCACAAAGCAGGGTAGTGGTCAGTGTGAGATCTACCCGCAAAAACCTGTTTTTGGAGATGATCGAGGGACAGTCCTTTGAAGAATTAGGTGTGGTAACCACCGGTGAAATAGAAATTGATGGCATGGATTGGGGAACCATTATGGAATGGAAGCATTTGTACAATACGGCTATCGAAAAACTGTTGGTTTCAACCAATTCCGAAAGCGCACTGGCGACGATCTGATGCCGTGGCCCAGGTGACATCAATTCTAAATGGTCAACAGCAATCTATGAGTCCATCCTCAATCATCGTGGTCACCGGCGCGGCCGGTTTCATCGGCAGCTGCCTGGTGCGGTACCTGAATGAACGGGGATATGTCAATTTGGTCCTGGTTGATGATTTTAGCCGTGCCGATAAACGCCCTAACCTGGAAAATAAGCAATTTATAGCGCAGGTAGAACGCGAGATTTTTTTTGACTGGCTAGAGGAAAAAAAACCTGCGATCTCTTTTGTCTTTCATATTGGCGCCCGCACAGATACCACTGAATTTGACTACGCAGTGCACCTGCACCTGAACCTGGAGTATTCGCAGAAGATCTGGCAGTACTGCACCGAAAATCAAGTTCCGCTTGTATATGCCTCTTCAGCCGCCACCTATGGCAACGGTGAATTTGGGTACCATGACAACCACGAGGTCATATATTCGCTCCAGCCGCTCAACCCATACGGCGTCTCAAAAAATGAGTTTGATAAATGGGCTGTGGGCCCGGCAGATGCTCCACCATTTTGGGCAGGCCTCAAATTTTTTAATGTGTACGGCCCCAACGAATACCATAAGGGACGTATGGCCAGTGTGATCTTTCACGCCTTTAATCAGATAAGGAAAACAGGCAGCATGCAATTGTTCCGCTCTCACCGGCCCGAATACCTGGATGGCCAACAATTGAGGGATTTTGTCTACGTAATGGATGTGGTCGAAATCTGTTACTGGCTGATGTTGAATGCACCGAAATCTGGTCTGTACAACCTTGGTACCGGTATAGCCCGGTCATTTGCCGACCTCGTAACTGCAACGTTTACGGCGCTCGGAATAGAACCTGTGATTAAATACATAGATATGCCTGAAGACATCCGGACCAAATACCAGTATTTCACGGAAGCAGACATGACCAAGTTAAGCGCCGCCGGCTACCAGAAGGAATTTTACACGCTCGAAAAGGGCGTTGGCGACTATGTTAGTAATTATCTGGTGGCAGGCAATTTTTATTGACGGAGACGATTTTAAACCCACAGTATGAGTAAGAAAATAGCCATTATTGGCGGGGGAAACCTGGGCACCGCGATCGCCGAAGGATTATTGATTAGCAATTTTTCAAAGGGTGAAGATATCATCATCACCAAACGGACTACCTCCACCCTGCATCAGCTGCAGGCTAGAGGCGTTCATGTAACTGATGACAACAGCGACGCAGTATCAAAAAGCGAACTGGTGATCCTGGCCGTTAAACCGTTCCAGATTAAAGAAGTATTGGAGGGAATCAAAAACCAACTCGATGAAAGGCACATCCTTGTTTCGGTGGCTACGGGAGTAATGATTGCCGATATAGAAGAAGTGATCTCGCTGAAACTGCCAGTATTTCGTGCAATGCCCAACACGGCCATTGCCATCCGGGAAAGCATGACCTGCCTCAGTCACAATGGTGCATCGAAGGAAGATGTGTTTTTCGTTCAGCAATTATTTCTTACTGTAGGAAAGGTTTCGAACATCGACGAAAAATTAATGAATGCCGCTACCGTTCTCGGCGCTTGCGGTACTGCCTTTGCCATGCGTTACATCCGTGCCCAGATCCAGGGCGGTATCGAGATCGGTTTCGATGCCGGCGTTGCCAGCCTGATTGCGGCTCAGACTGTTAAAGGTGCTGCCGAATTGCTGTTACAGCGAGGTACACATCCTGAACAGGAAATTGACAAGGTTACCACACCCAAAGGCTGTACCATTGTAGGTTTGAATGAAATGGAACACCAGGGATTTAGCTCGTCACTTATTAAAGGCATCGCAACCAGTTATAATAAGATTGTTACCGACTAATCCAGACATACCTGCAACCAGGCAGGTTTATTTTGACAACATCCTTTTTTAAAATACCTTTCCGTTTCAACATCCATGTTTCATGAACCTCAAAAAATCCCATTATATCCTTGTTATTGAAATTATCCTGATAGGTATTTTACACGCCGTTAAAATAGAGGGTAAAGGTGAATTTTTAAAAACCAACGATGCTACGAATGCTGTCGGCAAAAAAACAGAACCTGCCATATCAACTACCCGGATTTACTCTACATCGGCCAAAGACATCTTGATTCGCACTGCCAGGTTGTAATTTTTCCCTGTTCTTCCAACGATGCTGCGTATACCTGCCTGCCTGATTATCATTTCAATCACGCCCGCTCAAACTGACTACCCTGCCTTTTTCGCTGGTGGACCCTACTTTACACTTACCCAAAAGCAATTATGTTTTCGCGGGTAGAAATAATTTATTAGTTTTGTGTGACCTCTAGGATTTTTTTATTCAAACGTTTTCCTCAGGTCTTTCACCAAGCTCATTATCAGACCATTTAATTGTATAGAATAGGGAATAAGCGTAACGTTTATTTGAGCGATTGTAAGGGTGTGTTAACCCAGTCGGTGAGTTCTCATGGCGGACCCCGTTGCCGTAATATTCAAGTTTTGTGTTCAACCTAATTACCATAAAAAATGGCTAAGTTTATTTTTGTTACAGGAGGCGTAACCTCATCATTAGGAAAAGGTATCATTGCTGCGTCGCTCGCAAAGCTCCTGCAAGCCAGGGGATTAACCGTTACCATCCAGAAATTCGATCCGTATATCAACGTGGATCCGGGAACATTAAATCCTTACGAGCATGGTGAATGTTATGTAACCGACGATGGCGCTGAAACCGATCTTGACCTTGGCCACTACGAGCGATTTTTAAGCAGCGCCACTTCCCAGGCAAACAACGTTACCACTGGTAAGATCTACCAGACCGTTATCAATAAGGAAAGAGAAGGCGCTTATCTGGGTAAAACCGTACAGGTCATTCCGCACATCACCGATGAAATAAAACGGAGAATGCAACTGCTTGGAAAAAAAGGCTTTGACATTGTAATCACCGAAATAGGTGGAACAGTAGGTGACATAGAAAGCCTGCCTTTTATTGAAGCGGTTCGCCAGTTGCAGTGGGAACTTCCTGAAGAAGATTGTCTGGTATTGCATCTCACCCTCATTCCTTACTTAAAGGCAGCCAAAGAACTAAAAACGAAACCCACGCAACACAGCGTTAAACTGCTAAGCCAGGAGGGCGTACACCCGGATATCCTGGTCTGCAGAACTGAAGAACCATTGTCAGCTGAGATTCGTAAAAAAATAGCGCTCTTTTGTAATGTAAAGCTGGAAGCAGTTATTGAAGCCGCAGATGCTTCGACAATCTATGAAGTGCCGCTGGCGATGATGCGTGAGAAGCTTGACCTGATCTGTCTCAAAAAAATGAACATTACAAATTACCGCGAACCGGAACTAACGAAATGGAAAGAGTTCCTTGACAAGCTAAAATATCCAAAGAGCCGGGTAACGATTGGGCTGATCGGTAAATACATTGAATTACAGGATGCCTACAAATCGATCCTGGAAGCATTTATTCATGCCGGTGCCATGAACGAGTGTAAGGTGCAGGTAGTGAATGTCCACAGTGAATTCATTACAGAGGAGAATGTGTCGGAGAAACTGGATAACCTCGACGGGCTGCTCGTGGCACCTGGTTTCGGACATCGTGGTATCGAAGGAAAGATCATTGCCGTTAAATATGCCCGTGAAAACGGAATGCCATTCTTTGGCATTTGTCTCGGTATGCAGATGGCCGTGATTGAATTTGCCCGTAACGTACTTAACCTGAAAGAAGCGCATTCTACGGAGATGAACCCGGCTACACCTGACCCGGTAATCGACCTGATGGAAGAACAAAAGAAGATCACGGTCAAAGGCGGTACAATGAGGCTGGGCGCATATCCATGTGACATCACCCCAGGTACGCTGGCCAATCTTATCTATGACAGCACCCACATCAGCGAACGTCATCGTCACCGCTGGGAGTTCAACAATGCCTACCTGCAGCAATTTGAAAATGCTGGCTTGATAGCGAGCGGAAAAAACCTGGATACCAACCTGGTAGAAATCATCGAATTAACCAATCACCCTTTCTTTATTGGTGTGCAATACCACCCGGAGTTAAAGAGCACGGTTGAAAATCCGCATCCGCTGTTCGTTCATTTTATCCGGGCAAGCAAGGAATTTGCCGACAGCAAAAATTCTGTGAAAGCAACGATGCTGCAAAGCGAATTGATCTGATTCTCCCCATTTTATTATAAATACCAGTTTAACAGCAAGGCCAACACCTTGCTGTTAACTGCCTTATGGTTCACTCTCCCGTCAAACCCCTATCTTTGCGTCCTTAAATTTTTTAAATAATGGGAATGGATCGAAACACCGTGATCGGTTTTGTGCTATTAGCTATATTGTTGTTTCTCTATTTATATATTTCCACCAAGAACAGCCAGGAACTCACCATGCAAAGAAAGCATTTTGAAGATTCCATTGCCCTGGCTAATATTCAGAAAAAAGCAGTCATCAATACACCTGCTGATTCCACCAAAGCGGCAGCCGTTATCACCGATACTGCTGGTTTTAGGAAGGCATTATACGGCCAGCAAACATTTGACACGGTTGAGAACGGGCTGATGAAAATCGTTTTTACCAATAAAGGGGGCCAGCCGAAAACAGTTCAACTTAAAAACTACAAATCGTACGACAGTTCACTCGTCAGTTTGCTCGGAGAAGGAAATAAAATATCCTACCCGGTTAATACCGGCCCAAACCAGTCGGCGCAAACTTCAGATCTGTATTTTTCGGCTGGGAAAATCGTTAAGAACACGGATGGCAGCCAGTCTGTTTCCTACCAGTTGACCGGACCGGCAGGTGAATTGTTAACCCATGAATACATCATTCCTGCAAACAATTACGCAATCGACTGGAACATCAAAGCCAGTGGTGCCGATAAGTTATTCAACCAGGGAAATCTTAACATTAACTGGCATGCACAACCGGTGAAACATGAAAAGGACGTGCAGTACGAAAGGAGGCTCACAAATATCTGTTTCTCCGAAGACAATGACTTCGATTACATCTCGTCGAAAACGGAAAAACGTTTCGAAAAACCGGTTCAGTGGCTGGCTGTTTCGCAACAATTTTTTAACACGATCCTGGTGGCGAAAAATAGCTTCTCCGGTGGAGACGTGCACTGGGCACGTGAAACGGCAGATTCAACCATCCTGCTTGCCAATGTGGAAACAAACCTGCAGGCGAAATTTCCCGCAGGTGCTACGTCTGCCATTCCCTTACAGTTTTATTTCGGGCCAAATGACTATTACATCCTAAAAAACCAGGCAAAAGGCATGGACCGGATCGTGAATCTTGGTCGCGACATGTATTCGTTTGTCCGTCCGGTGAACGTGTACATCATTATGCCGGTATTTGATTTCTTCAAGAAATACATCGCAAGTTATGGGGTCGCTATTTTGTTGCTAACGCTGTTTATACGCCTGATGACGTCGCCGTTAATTTACAAGAGTTACCTCAGTGGGGCTAAAATGAAAGTATTACGTCCGGAAATGGACCTGTTGAAAAAGAAACATGGCGACGACCAGCAGGCTTATGGCCTGGATCAAATGAAATTATTTCGTGAAGCCGGTGTAAACCCGCTGGGCGGATGTGTTCCCGCATTGTTGCAAATACCGATCTTCTTCGCTTTGTATAGTTTCTTTAACTCGAATATTGCACTGCGCGGACAAAGTTTCTTATGGGCAAATGATCTTTCGTCGTACGATTCTATCTATGACTTAGGATTTAAAATTCCTTTTTATGGAGACCATGTGAGTCTTTTTACACTGCTAGCGGTTATAACCAGTTTCCTGATCAGCCTGTACGGGATGAGCAACGCGCCCGACCAGAACAACCCGGCTTTGAAATATATGCCTTATATTTTCCCGGTATTGCTGCTCGGTTTTTTCAACGAACTCCCATCGGCACTAACCTGGTACTATACTGTTTCAAACGTTATTACACTCCTGATGCAGTGGGTGATCCAGACATACATTATTAACCATGATAAGATATTGGCCAAGATAGAGGAGACGCGGAAGAAGCCGAAAACGAAGTCTAAATGGCAGGAGCGGATGGAACAAATGCAAAGCGCAAACCAACAGAAACTTCCGCCGACAAAACCTAAGTCGCCGGGAAAATAGACTAAATGCTTTCTTAAAATGTAAACGAAAGGCCTGCAAACGATCGAGTTAAGCAGGTCTTTCTTTTGTTATACAACGATTTACATGCTATTTTACGTCTATCATTGAATCATCAAATCCGTAACATGAAATATTCCCGCTATCTTCTAATTTTGCTGTTTTCAGGATCTTTAAACATTGCCTGGTCACAACAGAAGATTTCTGAACTCTCAGTTGTATATGAAACCATGATCTCAACCGGTAACAAAGAGCCTAAACTGGGTGATGCGTTTGACGGAGCCACCATCACGCTTTACCTGAAGGGTGCCATGAGCCGGTCAGAGATGGTGAGCGCACTTGCTTCCTCCACCACCATTCATGATGCAAATACTGGTACTTCTACCATCTTACAAGAGGTGAGTGGACAAAAATTACTCATTCGAATGTCCGCAGATAATTGGAAAGAAAAAAATAAGCG
>JBBSSY010000069.1:0-9548 GCA_038241595.1 Chitinophagales bacterium
CGGTGGTGTCGATTACCGGCGCCGTGGAGCGAACGGTTACGTAGTCTACGCCGAGCACCTCGATATTGCTCACAAAACATTCCTGCCGCGCGGTAACGATCAGTCCGTCTTCATCAACCGGTGCATCCTTCCTGCAGGCGATAAATAAAACCATGAATAAGAGGAGAGGAAAGCCTATTTTAAAATATTTTGCCATTGTTCGAGTGTTTAATAGTGATCAATAGGATACGGCTTAAAGCCATGGTGTATTTTGGGTGAGATTGGGGTTACGGTCACGTTCGCCGGGGGGAATGCGGAAAATATAATTCTGCTGGTATGTTCTCTCGTTCGTATTCTGGTAATAACGCTGTTGGTTGGTACCCCAGGTGTCGATGCGCCATACGCCTGCGCTGCCCGGCGCGCCCCATACTCTTTCAATGGCCCTCCAGCGTCGAAGGTCGAAACTGCGCTGGCCTTCTGCTACCAGTTCAACAATACGTTCCTGTTCGATGGCATCAAAAAAAGACGTTTTGCTGGCAATTTTATCCGCTTTCAAACCCGGCAGGTTACCGCGGCGACGGATGGCATCAACAAACGCGATGGCGTCTGCCTGCGGACCATTTACTTCGTTGGTTGCTTCCGCGTACATCAGGTATACGTCGGCCAAACGCATTACCGGCCATCCGTAGTCGCCTTCACTTCGTCCAAGGCCTTCATAATTTCTCAAAAATTTGCGGAATACATAACCAGAGTTGCAGCCGTCTGTATTGTATGTAATGTAATTAACACCACCGATTGTAACAGGTGCAGCCCATGACTGGTAAATGAATGGTACAAAACCGGTAGATTTCAATGACGTGAGGCCGATGCTCATTTCATAATCCCACATGATGCTGGACTTCATACGATAATCCCGGTTGGCATAACTGGCAGGATTAACCGCTGAATTCGTGGTTGTCCTGGCTACATTACCCGATGCAGGAACCGTAGGGTTCATCGGTATTAATTTCGGTGCAAAGTCACCGGTTGTAGTCAGCTGATACCGGTCGGCAACTTCATATCGTGGTGACACCCAAAGCTGTGAGCCTTCATGGCTACGACCCGAGAAATCACGCATCAGCTCTTCACCCTGTGACGGAATGGCCGGTGTTCCCAGGTGCGTAAACACCATGATCATTTCAGGATTACCGTTTGCTTTTGGGGTAAACAGGTCATAGTAATTTGGTAAGATATCTGCTTTGCCCAGGGCATCGATTTGTCCCGGGTCGCCGTTTCTGAACAGGGTCAACCCGTAGTCGGTGGTTACTTTCTTGAAGTCAGCCGCAGCTGCCGCGTAAGCAGCCAGGGCTTCAGCATTGTCCTGTTTGAAATTAACCAGCTCTGGCCAGCCATTTTTCTTCCAGCTTGCCCAGTATAAGTTCAGCTTACCGCGGAACGATAATGCAGCCGGTTTCGAAGCCCGGCCCACCTGCGCAGCTTTCGCAGGCAATTTGTCAAACGCATAACTAAAATCGGCCTGGATCGAATCCTTCACCTGTGTAATGGGAATGCGTGGCAGACTGGCCGCTTCTTCATTGGCAAACAACACGTGACCAATATAAGGCACATCGCCCCACATGCTGATCAGGCGAAAATACACCATGCCGCGCAGCAGTTTTGCTTCGCCGACAATGGTTTCAAGTACTGGAACGGACGTAGGACTTGCCGTTTCAAGCATCTTGTTTACATTTTCGATCACGTAATTCGTACGGTTCACTGCACCGTAGAGGTAACGATAATATTTGTCAAACGAGGCGGCGTAATCGGAGGGATTGTAGTTTCCCCCATTATACGCATCACCCCGTTGCAGGTTGCCGGATAAGCTGCTGGTGCCACGTACTCGGGTATATTCTCCCTGTCCGTCGAAATAATAGTCACGGTCAAATACCGGGCGCGTTGCGGCATATGCGCCATTCAACGCGTACTGCGCATCCGCATCTGTTTTAAAGAATTGCGAAAGCGGCAACTCGGTCGTCGGTGTTTGTTCAAGCAGGTCTTTCCTGCACGAGGTATGTGAAAAAAGCACACCCGCCAGTAACCCTATTGATAATGTTTTGAAATAAGTCTTTTTCATTGTCGGGTAATTTAGAATCCGAGATTAATTGATAGGGAATACGCTTTGTTGATCGGGTAGACGTTGTTGTCATCCGCCTGTTTTTCAGGATCCAGCCCACGGTAAGACGTAAACGTCGTAAGATTTTCCGCTGAGCCTACGATCCGCAGGTTGTTGAAACCGGCTTTTGTGAGCAACTTGCTGGGTATCGAATACCCGAGCTGGATATTCTTCAGCCGCAGGAAACTCATATCATCCAGCCAGAAGGTTGTTTCGTCGCGGTTAGCACCGATACCACCCAAACGCGGCCAGGCACCATTGCGGTTTTCCACTGACCATGGTTTGTTATACGTGTCGTACGTTGAAGCATACCGGGAATTACCAAAGTTCATGTTGTTGAACGCGTTAATCCAGTAGTCTTTTCTTCCCGCAGAACCCTGGAACAATACTGCCAGGTCAAATCCTTTCCAGGCTATGTTGCCGTTAAAAGCAAAATTTGTCGTCGGGCGATTGGCCTGTGTATTCTTAAGCACCTTGCGATCGTCCCCCGTAATGCGGCCATCACCGTTCAGGTCCTTGCGCAGGATGTCGCCAGGTTGAGCACCCTGTGGGGTTGCGTTGTACACATCCTGCCAGGTCTGGGCAATGCCCATGTCTTCGTACGTATATACGAAACCGTAAGGCAGGCCTACATAGATCTGGTTGGCGATTCTACCATTGGTAGCACCACGACCGATAAATTCATTCCATTTTTCAAGCGTCGTGGCGTTATAGGAAGCATTGATACCGAGGCCATAAGTCAATTGTCCCACCCGGTCTCTCCAGGTGAAATCACCTTCAATACCACGGTTTCTCATGTTGCCGATATTCGTACGGGGAGGGGGATTATATGCACCGCTCAGCAAGAGGGAAAATTGCGAAGGACGATTCATTCCTACAGTCAAACGGTCGTAATAATCGATCGTTGCAGTCAGGCGGTTGTTTAAGAACCCGAGGTCCAGGCCAAGATTAAATACCCGTGTTTCTTCCCAGGTCAGAAACTGGTTAATCATTTTGGTGTTTACAAAACCGCGCTGTACGCCGCCATTCAGCACATAGAGATTGGCGGCCAGTGTTTCTTGTTGTTCGTAGCGTCCTACACCTGAGTTGTTGCCGAGGCTGCCATAGGATACACGCAGCTTACCACTAGAAAAATGCCGGTCAGTGAAATTACGCAGGAAGTTTTCCTCCGTAAAACGCCAGCCTACTGCCACTGAAGGAAAATAACCATACTGGCTACCGGGAATAAACCTGGACGATCCATCCACACGCATATTGGCTTCCAGCAAATACTTGCCAAAGGCGGTATAGTTGATCCTGCTGATCACCGATTTCAAACCTTCCGTGGACGAGTTACCCCCCGTGCCTTGTGTTTCTGACAAGGCTGCATCTATTTCGGTAAGCGCCGGGTACAGGCGGTCATTTCTTGAAAGGGACTGAAACCGGTCGTTCCAATATTCTTCGCTGTACACCACCAGGGCACTCAGGTCATGATTGGTACCAAAAGTATGCTGGTAGTTCAGGCGGGCTGTCATCAGCGTTTTATACCCGGTATTGGTTGCATTGCTAATGCCGGCATTGGCACCCACATACACGCGGCTGCCAAATGAATTTGTCTGGAAATTATAAGCCGTATTCGGCGTATTTGCATTCTTGCGGAACTGGTTATAATAATTGAGCGAGTAATCAACACGTGCCGTCAGGCCCTTGATCGGTGTCCAGTCATAATACAGGTTGGCGTTGGCCTCCTGGCGATTTTCGTTCGTCAGGCTGTTGACGTACAAGGTGTACGGGTTATAGGCCTGCGGATCTTCGCCATACGCCATGACGCCACCAAAATAGCCGGTTTTTGGATCGTACGGCAGGATACCGGCAATCGCGTACTGGATGTCCGTACCGGCAGTATTGGCTGGATCCGGGTCGGTAAATCCATCTGATAGTGCATAAGAATACGTGGACCAGTTGCCATTGAACCGAATGCCGATGTTCATATTCTTTTTCACCTTGTAATCGAAATTGAAACGGGCATTGTACTGTTTATAGTTGTTGTTGATCTGCAAGCCGTTTTCATCTTTGACCCCCACCGATGCGAAGAAGTTGGACTGCTCATTGCTGCCGGATGCAGAGATATTATAGTTCTGCAGGGCACCGTTGCGCATGATCACATTGAACCAGTCTGTGTTCGGATATCTAACCGGGTCGATCATACCGAGCGCCATCCACTGGTCAATGGTTCCGTTTTTGAACAGCTGGTTTTGCGCCAGGGTACTCACCGAAGCACGGCGCTGGTGTAACGTCAGTGCGCGCGGGTAATCGGCCATAAATGAGTAGGACTTACTGGGAACAGTAAGCGCTGAATTGCTGTTGAAGGTGATCTGCGTTTTCTTTGATCCCTTGCCCGAGCGGGTGGTGATCAAAATTACGCCGTTCGCCGCGCGTGAGCCGTACACGGAAGCGGAGGCCGCATCTTTCAAAACCGATACCGTTTCAATATCATTGACATTGATGCGGTTGATGTCGATATCAGGCATACCATCCACAACGATGAGCGGGCCAGCGCCATTAACCGTACCCAGACCACGGATCACCAAAGCAGCGCCGTTGTTACCGGCCATACCGGAAGACTGCGTAGCTGAAAGACCGGGAACCAAACCCACCAGGCCCGAAGAAATATTAGGGATTGCACGGCTGGTAATTTTTTCATCCACGTTTACCATGGAAACAGATCCCACCAGGTTTACTTTTTTCTGGCGGCCGTAACCCACCACCACCACATCGCTCAATGACTGTGATTCAGACACCAGCTTGATGTTGATCGTCTTGCGGCCGCTAATGGCAGCTTCCTGTTCCAGGAAACCTACCGAACTGAAAACCAGGATGCCCGTTCCGGCAGGTACCGTAATGGTGTATTTACCATCTGTATTTGTAGAAACCCCGATGGTATTGCCTTTCAGCTGCACGCTGACGCCAGCAATCGCTTCGTTTTTATCACTGGTAACCGTACCGGTAATGGTATTCTGCGCCTGTCCGGTAGCCAGGAAAACGGTTACAAACAATGTAACCGTCAACGCGAGCCGATGGATCGATGCCGCGAGCCGGGATGTACCGGATCCTGCACGGGTGCGGTCGCATTGACCGCTAAAGACAGTGAATCGATACCCGGGAAGAGTAAAAATTTTCATACCTGTTTTGTATTAAATTAATGAGGGGTTTTGTTCGTATAATAATTGAGCGCTAAAAAAATAAATGGGAGGAGATAAACGAAGCAGGATGGTTCCCGGTAACACAAGGGTGCGATGCCCTAACAGGAGACTTGCAATCATTAAGCAGCGAGTTTGTTTCGTTTTCAATTGGGCGGACAATGTAATATTATTTGATATAATGAAAGACTATTCAATTCCTTTATTATACCGGGACGGCGAATTTTAAATAGATACATGATAACATCGCCTTCTTCTACCCGTAAACCATTAGCCTGTTCAAAGCGCACGGTATTAGAAGCAATGCTTTTATTGATACCTGGTCATCGCCGTTTTCTACAAAACGGCCGGATGATTTTTCGTGGAAAGGGTTACTCCATAATCGGAGGTTTATGAAGAGCAAATATTTTTATAAAATGCTGCATCAGGGAGTAATTTATTTTCAGTAATTTTTTATTACTTCTCTTTTAAAAATTTGGCAATGTTGACGCCCTTGCCCAGAACAGGTTTAAAAAGGTCGCCTTCATTTTTCAACCGATCCATCGCATTCAAAATCGTGAATTGTGTCATCTTTAGGCCCTTCTTCACTTGTTCCCAATGCAACGGCATCGACACGGTAGCCCCGGGTTTTGGCCGCAGCGAATACGGTGCGGCAATGGTTGCCTGCGGCCGGTTTTGCAGGAAGTCCAGGTACATCTTGCCGTTGCGTTTTGTCACTTGCCGCTCAATGGACGTATAGGCAGGAATTTCCTGCTGCACCAGCTTTACAATGATGCGGGCAAATTCTTTGGATTGCTCGTAACTACTTTTCGCGCCGAGGGGTATATAAATATGGATGCCTGTGGAACCGCTTGTTTTAGGGTAAGAAGGAATTTTCATTCCATCTAAAATGCCTTTGGTAATCTGCGCCGCTTCAATCACCTGGTTGAAAGTGGTTTTGTCAGAAGGATCCAGGTCGATGATGCACCAGTCCGGGTTGTCGGGCTTACTGACACGGCTGCTCCACGGATTCAATTCAATGCAACCCAGCGAAGCCATGTACAGCAGGCTCGCCTCATTGGTGCAGACCATGAAATGTTTGTCGCGTTCATCGGCGTCACTGTGGTACAAAAATTTTTCGATCCAGTCGGGTACCTTGCCCGTAACGTCTTTTTGGTAAAAACTCAAACCGTTGATGCCATTTGGAAAACGGTTTAGCGATTGGGGTCGGTCCTTGAGGTAGGGGAGGATAAATGGTGCCACCTGGTAATAATAGTTCAGCATGTCGCGCTTGGTCACTTTTTCAACTGGCCAGTAGATCTTGTTCAGGTTACCGAATTTCAGGTCATGGCCATCGATTGATTTAACCTGCGTTTGTTCAGTCGGGTTGAGCAGCGATTTGCGAATCTTTTTCCCGGTGGGCATAAGGATCTTTTTATCTGATAAAGCGGGTTCGTTTCCGGTAATATCTTCAACGGGTTTTTCCACCTCACGCATTACCTGGCTGGCATTTTTATCAACGCGCATTCCTTCAAAAGAGGGATGTCGCATCACCCCGTCGCTGGTCATCTCCGCATAACTCACTTCACACACCAGTTCGGGCGACAGCCAGGTAGCCACTGCCTTTGGCGGGTTCGGGCGGAAGCGGGACGGTTTATTGATGTCCGGTTCCGTTTCAAACGGCGTGGTTTGTACGATCAGCGGTTTGAATTTTTCGAGCATCTCCAGTTGCAATTTATTGCTGAAACCGGTACCGATCTTGCCGGTATATACCAATTTATCCTTTTCATATACGCCTACCAGCAATGAACTGAAGGGCTTGGTGGTATCCTCGTTCCGGGTATATCCACCGATGACCACTTCCTGTCGTTTGCCCGTTTTTATTTTAAGCCATTCTGCCGACCGGGCTCCCGGCAGGTACATGCTTGATGCTTTCTTTGCGATAATGCCCTCCAGCCCCATTTGATCGGCAATGGCGAAAAATTCGGTAGCGGTGGTGTCAAAATTTTCGCTTAACCGGATGTTGCCCGAAGCTGGAACTAATTCTTTCAGCAATTCTTTGCGTTGGGTAAGTGGCAGCCTGGTCAGGTCTTTGCCATTCATCCAGAGGAGGTCGAACACATAATAAATGAGTTCCCCGTCTGCTTCGCTGCGCCAGTTTTGGAGCGAGCCGAAATTTGATTGGCCCTGGTCATTGAGCACGACGATCTCGCCATCTACCACTGCCTGGATGTCCCATGCTTTCACGGCGTCGAAGATGGAATAAAATTTTTCATCGAAGGGTTTGTTGTTGCGTGATTTGAGTGAGACCTCCGATTGATTACACAGCGCCAGCGCGCGGTAACCGTCCCATTTCACTTCGTAGATCCATCCATCCTCATCAAACGGCCTGTCCACCAGCGTCGCCAGCATAGGTGCCATCGATGCCGGAAATGGCGCATCAGGCGCATCTGCCGGCACTACGACAGCGACTTTGTTTTTACCGGCCTTTTTCGCGGGAACAGTCGCCTTTGCGGGTGCCAGCTCACTGGCCACCGCTTTCTCTACCGCCGTTTTTTTGGAGACGCGCATACATCATATGAATTAGACGATAAAGTTACTTATGCATGATGAATTAATTGAAGGCATTTTTTGGCTATCAGCAATCAGCAGTCAGCAATCAGCAATCATCTATGAGCTATGAGCTATGAGCCATCAGCTAATTAGGATTATGCAGCACTGAAACATCTGACATCAATCTATCAGTCTTAAAAAAATATTCAATATTCAACGCTCATTTTTCAATTTCAATGCTCAGTAAAAATGAGATCATCGTCAGGGCGTTCATCATTGAATATTGAGTATTGAAAATTGAGCAATGAATATTGAATATTTTCTTAGTAAACGACATTGATCACTGAATGCTGAAAACTTATAGCTCATAGCTCATAGCTGATAGCTGATAGCTCATCGCTGATAGCTCATAGCTGATTTCGTTCTATATTTGAACCCCGAAACCCGACGGGTATCAAAAAACAATAACTATGAATCAAAAGGCCAACATTGCTGCCGGTTTAACACTACTATTTATTTGCCTGCTATTCGGTTCTATCAACGCTTTCGCCCAGCCTGCAGTTTCGATGAATGGCCAGGTTACTGATAAAATGTCCAAACCAGTTGCCAGCGCCACCGTTCACCTGCTCAACACCAACAGGTTTGCCATCACCGATGCCGCCGGCAAATTCACCTTTCCGCTGCTTGCGCCGGGCAATTACCAGGTGGAAGTAACCGCTATCGGCTATGCAACAGTACACCATGACGTATCGGTGGGTAAAGGCCAGCAGCAACCGCTGTCCGTGATGTTGTCTGAGTCTGGCCGTAAGCTGGATGAAGTGATAGTAACCGCGCAGAAAAAAGAGGAGCTGTTGCAGCAGATACCCGCCAGCGTTACCGCTATCTCAGCGCGCCAGGTACAGGAATATCGCATGTGGAATAGCAAGGACCTGACTGCCATAGTACCAAATCTCTATTCGTCCGATCCGGGTGATCACCGCAACGTGACGGCAATCCGCGGGATAACCACCACCTCCTATGTTCCTGCGGTAGCTACCTACATCGATGGCGTCAACCAGTTCGGACTAGATACCTATATCCCGGTGTTACTGGATGTGGAACGCATTGAAGTGTTGCGCGGGCCGCAGGGTACCTTGTATGGACGCAATGCGATGGGTGGCGTCGTAAATATCATAACCCGGCAGCCATCAAATCGCACCAGCGCCTTTTTGCAGTTGGATGCAGGCAATTACAACCTGCACAAGTTTACCGCCGAACTGCGAACACCATTGATAAAAGATAAATTATACCTCGGCATCGCTGCCATGTCTAACCAATATGATGGCTATTACCACAACGAATTTAACAACAAACCGTACGAAAAGCAAGAGAGCCTGACAGGGAATTATTACCTGAAATACCTGCCCGGCAATAACTGGTCTTTTACGCTGAATGTGAAACACCACAACAACCGCAATAACGGGCCCTTCCCCCTGGTGCCTGACAAAGAGTCGGCGTTTCTGCAGCCTTTTGTGTTGAACCAGAACGCACTCACGACCATGATTGACAATACACAGAACGCCTCCCTCTCGGTAAATTATGCGGGAAAAGGAATCAATTTCAGTTCCCAGACCGCCTGGCAAAAAAACTACCGGTATTACAAGGCACCCCTCGACGGCGATTTCTCACCCCTCGATGCCATTTCAATTATCAACAATTTTGGCAAA
>JBBSSY010000070.1:0-9538 GCA_038241595.1 Chitinophagales bacterium
GTACGGCGAATACCTGAAATGTTGCAACATATCCATACCCGCCAGTTGGATATTTTCACCTAGCATTTTGTGATACACTTTAAGGAACCATTGCTTTTTCTGCGCCTCTGCAAACGACAGGTAATAGTACCCGTTAAATTGTTTCGCGAAATTGGGATGAAGGGACTCAAGGTTTTTTTAAATGCGGTCTCATGGTCGAGGTTGCGACGAATGAGGTACGTCTTTCCTTGCTGGATGACTTCGTGGTTTTCTTTCCAGTCACTGTCAACGAGAAACCCGTCGTAAAACCATTGCGGCGTAAGAACGAGAAACGACTGGCTGATCTCGCTCAGCATCACCCGGTTCTCCGGTACAACGTCGATGACATGTACTTCGAACAACTGGTTGCGGTTTACGGGGTAATCCGCTTCCAGTTTCGAGAGTATGTGTGCGGCAAATTCGTCCGGCTTTTTGCTGTACTCCCCCGGCTGATTGACGGTCAGCCACTCCAGCGTCTGGTAGTCTTTATGGGAGAGCAGGAAATATTCATTGTTTGACTCGAGTAAAAAATGATACCGATTGAAAATATCCAGGGCGAAAATAGTGCCGTTCATGTTGATGAACGTCTGCAGGGTTAGTCCGGTCGCGTCACGGTCCACTTTGAATTGCAGACCCGGTTTAAAACCGCTGAGCGTACATGCCGAAAAACGGACCCGGTTATTTTGATCGCGGATGGTGTGGTACCAGGGCACGAGTTCCCGGTAGGGTTTAAAAGATTCGAGTAAGCTATGTAGGGAACGGATGAGTGAATTTTGTTGATACGTTTCAAACGACACCCCTGCGCGGTTTTTCGAAAACCGGCTTTTTATGTCATCGCGCAAGCCCTGCAACGCTTCTTTTTTAAATTGAACGAGGACTTCTTTTGCGGGCGTGGGCAAGCCGGGGAAATATTTTTTCAACACCGCCATATTGGTATCATCGGTGCTGCGATCGATCATCGCGCCCATTTTGGTGATCATCATCGCCTTAATGATCTCGTAGTCATGTTCCATTTCCTGCGGACGTAACAAGATCACCACTTTCTCTTCTTTTTTCACCTGTGCCATATCTTTTTACCCGGTTTGTGCCGGCACGCAAGTTAGAATTTTCGGATGGAATTATCGAGAACTGGAAATTATGTCAATCTTTAATCATAGTCAATCATCATCGTAGTCATCATGTAAAACGAGTCACCCCTCAGGCAAATCCGCCTCCGCCTCATCAATGATCGGCCTTATAATGCTCCAGCAACTCATCGCCACCAAAGTCGTGCAACAGGTCACGCACCACGCTGTGAATGTGGTTGCCATTATTTTGCGTGTTGTCATATTCTATGATCAGGGTGGGACCCTGGATGCGGTAATAATTTTTGTTTCCCATGCCAATCTGCCGCTTGCCGGCCCAGGCAAAACGAAGCGCTTCAAGACCCACCTGCCGGATCTCCCGGATCATATCGTCCGCAAATAACCTGGTGTACCGATGGATATACAACCCGACCAGTCGCAGGAATATTTCGCGCTGCGGTGCCGTCATCTCGCTGTAGGTAATTCCGGCCGACTTGTCAAACAAGGCCTTGCGTTTGTCAAAGGTAAAGATGTCGTTTGGGGCAATGCTGTCCATCACCACTTTGTTTAGCTGAGACGCATCGAAACTTTGCAGCAGTTCATACCCCAATTCTGTCTCCTCTTTCAGAATCTGTTTTCCTTTTTGCGGACCATCGGGTACAATGGCGGGGTTTGAGCCCAGGAAACCCGGCGTGCCTGCAACGAGTTTGTCATTCAACGTGGAAAAATTAAAGGATACATGATGTCCCTCGAAACGCCAGCCCCAGGTTGTAGTGGTACCCGGTGTTCCAAATATGGCGATGAAATATTTACCTGGATCACGGTAATGGTCATCCGCGGGTCGTTTTTCCAGTTCTTTTAAAACAGTTTCAAGCTGCGTAATTTCAGTTGTTTTTTGAAACGCATCCGCACTCAGGCACATCTTCAGCAACTGCATGGCAGCGCTGCGCTGCGAGGCAGACAGATCACGCAGAACAATTCCTTTGCGATCCTCTCTCGGTACGAAATGAAAGTTATAACGTTCATCGGATATAAACGGATTCAGCGCCTTTAATTGCTGGTCTTTGTCGAGGAGTTGGATAAATTGATTGGCCGCCTGCACTATCCCTTTTTCGGTAACCTGCGCGCGGAGTGAAAAGACGGAAAGAAAGCCTAACAGGAAGGGGAGGTAACTGTAATACATCTGGGAAGATTTGATCTAACTAAGTTAACCGGTTTGCAAGTATCCTTAGAAGCAATTTGTGATCCCTCAGATCTTTCTCATTGGAGCAAAAAAAAAGCCTTGTAGAAACAAGGCTCGTAACCAAAACTAACTGCTTATGAGAAAAATTTAAAATATTCGTTTGATGGTGTAAATGTCAGCAACAGTTTCTAAAAAGCGTGTTATGTAATGTTATAATTAAGTTAACAGATTCTTAAGCCATTTCTAAAACGCTGCTTTGCATTTGTTAAATAAATATAATTCTTTTTTATTTGACAATCAAGTTATTTATAAAATATTTAATGATGTTTAAACGGAGAGCGCATTCAAATTACAAAAACAGATCATAATTGAGTTTGAGGACGGTTGAGCAAAAAAAAGAGCCTTGTAGAAACAAGGCTCGTAACCAAAACTAACTGCTTATGAGAAAAATTTAAATTGATTCGTTGAGATTATAAAAGTCAGTTATTGAATCTTAAAATCGTGTTAAGGGTTGTTATATTTTCGTTAACCGAATTCGATATCTTCTTGTGCCTCAATATTTCAAATAACTCGAAGACCCTATTTTGCTGCGTGAATGTTGATAAGACGCGAAAGATCATCCAGACTTGCGGTGTCTGCAAAATAAATTCAACGATATTTCGGGGCCACCCCCAAATCCGCAAATTCACTTATCTTCGGGGCATGACACAGGAACAAATTAAGAATATGAGGGACCGCGTTACCGTCCTGAGGAGGTTTCTTTGACGTCGAGAACCGACAATATAAAATAACGCAAGACAAACAGCTGACGCTGGCACCAGGTTTCTGGAACGACAATGAGCGCGCAACAAAAATCCTTAAAGATATCAAGGTCGATGAATACTGGGTGAAGATGTTTGACCGGGTGAGGATGGCGGTTGAAGATTTTGCCGTGCTGTTTGAATTCTGGAAAGAGGGTGAGTCGACCGAAGAAGAGGTTAAGGAGGCGTATGCGAAAGCAATGCATGACATCGAAGAAGCGGAGTTCAAGAGTACGTTGAACAAACCGGAAGATGAAATGCCCGCCGTATTGGAAATTAACAGTGGCGCGGGTGGTACCGAAAGCCAGGACTGGGCAGAAATGCTTCTCCGTATGTACCGGATGTACGGCGAAAAACAGGGCTGGTCAGTCAGTGAACTCGACCTGCAGGAAGGAGAGGGCGCAGGCATAAAATCGGCAACGCTGCAATTTGATGGTCCCTTCGCCTATGGCTTTTTAAAGGCGGAGAGTGGTGTACACCGATTGGTTCGCATTTCCCCGTTTGACAGCAATGCACGCAGGCATACCTCTTTTGCTTCTGTTTTTGTTTACCCGCTGGTAGATGATACCATCGAAGTAGATGTCAACCCATCGGATCTGGAATGGGCATTTTTCCGAAGTGGTGGAGCTGGCGGACAGAATGTAAATAAGGTAGAAACTGCCGTTCGGCTAAAGCACATCCCGTCCGGCATTATCATTGAGTGCCAGCAGGCGAGAACACAGGGTGAAAATCGGGAGAAGGCGCTCAAGATGCTTAAAAGCAAGTTGTACGAGGAAGAGATCCGCAAAAGGGAAGCGTTGAAAAACGCCGCCAACAGCAACAAGCAGAAAATCGAGTGGGGCAGCCAGATCCGCAGTTATGTATTCCATCCGTATAAAATGATCAAGGACCACCGAACCGATTACGAGGTTGGCAACGTACAACCTATCATGGACGGTGAGCTTGATGGTTTTATTAAAGCCTATTTAATGATGGAAAAAGAACCTGTTTAAGCCAACTCGGCCCTCAACATTAAACTATAAACCAAAAACCATAAACTTATTTGATGGCCTGGTTAATCCTGATCATAGCAGGCTTGTTCGAGGTAGGGTTTACCACCTGCCTGAAACTGAGCAACAACTTTACCAACGTTCCCTGGAGCATTGGTTTTTTCGTTTGTATCACCCTGAGTTTTGTCTTTCTCAATAAAGCCGTTCAAACCATTCCCATGGGGACCGGGTATGCCGTTTGGACGGGAATCGGTGCCATTGGCACCGTTATTATCGGTATCTTGATTTTCAAAGAGCCGTCAGATTTTCGCAGGATCTTTTTCATTTTCCTACTCATCGGTTCGGTTATTGGTTTGAAACTCGTTTCAAAATAAATATGCTATTATGGACCTGGGATATTTCAATTACCCGATGCCGGTCAATGAACCGGTTTTATCATACGCACCCGGCTCGGCTGAAAAATCGTTGCTTAAACAAGCACTGGCCACCTTGAAAAGCCAGGAGACAGATATTCCCATGTTTATCGGCGGTGATGAAATCCGCACCGGCAAAAAAATCCGTATTCATCCCCCTCATGAAATAGCGCATACACTTGGTTATTTTCACGAAGGGGATGAGCAACATGTACGGTCAGCGATCGACACGGCATTAGCGGCAAAGGCTGCCTGGTCGGCACTTAGCTGGGAAAACAGGGCCAACATATTCCTGAAAGCCGCCGACCTGCTGGCGACCAAATATCGCTTCGAGATCAACGCAGCCACGATGCTGGGACAAAGTAAAAATGCGTACCAGGCTGAAATAGATGCCGCCTGCGAGCTGATCGACTTCCTGCGGTTCAATGTGCATTTTCTCAGCGAGATATACCGGCAGCAGCCGATCAGCAGTCCGGGTATGCACAATAAACTCGAGTACCGCGCCCTGGAAGGATTCGTACTGGCCATCACCCCGTTTAATTTTACCGCGATCAGTGGCAACCTCCCTACTGCTGCGGCCATGTGCGGAAACGTTGTGGTGTGGAAACCCGCCAACACGCAGGTTTATAGCGCCTGCGTCATTATGCGGGTACTTAAAGAGGCGGGATTGCCCGACGGGGTAATCAACCTGATCTATGTAGACGGCCCGGTATTGGGCGGCATTTGTTTCTCTCATCCCGATTTCGCCGGCATTCATTTTACCGGTTCCACGGGCGTCTTTAACGGCATGTGGAAATCGATCGGTGAAAACATAGCCCATTATACATCGTATCCCCGCGTGGTGGGTGAAACCGGTGGCAAGGATTTCGTGGTGGTACATAAAAGTGCGCTGGTAGATGTGGTCGTGACCGCACTTGCACGCGGCGCCTTCGAGTACCAGGGACAGAAATGTTCCGCCGCGTCCCGCGCCTATCTGCCCAGCAACCTGGCAGGTGACATAAAATCTAAACTCACCACTGCGATCAAAGGCATGAAGATGGGGACGGTAGAAGATTTTACCAACTTCATTAATGCCGTGATCGACGAGAAAAGTTTCGATAAAATAAAAAAATACATCGACAACGTTGGCAGCGACGGCAAGGCGACGATTATCGCCGGCGGTACCTGTGATAAAACAAAAGGGTTTTATATACAACCCACGGTAATCGAAACCACGGACCCGAAGTACATCACGATGTGCGAGGAATTGTTTGGGCCGGTACTGACTATTTACGTGTACGATGCTGATGCTTTCGATGAAACGCTGCAACTGGTGAACGAAACATCTCCCTATGCCCTGACCGGTGCCGTTATAGCCCAGGACCGCAGCGCGGTAGAAAAGGCAACGATGGTGCTCAGCCACGCCGCGGGTAATTTTTACATCAACGACAAACCCACGGGCGCCGTTGTTGGGCAGCAACCATTTGGTGGCGCACGCGCAAGTGGCACGAACGATAAAGCAGGTTCCATCCTCAATCTTTATCGCTGGCTCAGCGCACGCACCATTAAGGAAACGTTCAACCCGCCTGTACATATCGGCTATCCTTTTATGGAAGAAAGCTGATTGTTCCTGATTGTAAACTGTAAACTGCAAACTTTAAACTGTTCCGTGAAGACCATCCTCAACAAAGATCAATTAACCCTTACCATCAGGCGTTTGTGCCAGCAGATCCTGGAGAACCACCTCGACCTGCAGGATACCGTGATCATCGCATTACAGCCGCGCGGTATTTTTCTATCCAATAAAATGATCGCAGAATTCCAGCAGCAGTTGCCTGCCGCCAGCATTCCATACGGCGTGTTGGATATCACCTTTTACCGGGACGATATCCGCCAGGAATTGCACAAGGCGAACGATACGGATATACCTTTTTCTATCGAAAACAAAAATGTGGTACTGGTAGATGATGTCCTCTACACCGGGCGCACCATCCGCGCTGCCCTGGATGCACTGCTGGACTATGGCCGGCCGGCAAAGGTGGAGTTGTGTGTGCTGATCGACCGACGGTTCAGCCGACAGCTGCCGATACAACCTGATTACGTGGGCAGATCCATCGATTCCATTATTTCGCAGAAAGTTATGGTGTACTGGCAAGACAAGGATGGCCGGGAGGAGGTTGTGCTGGTGTAAGAATGAACGATTCTTCTGATTTGCTGATTACTATTTCATGGTCGTTTAATGAAGAAATATTGAGCATTGAATATTTTTTTTAGGACTACCTAACTAAATAATATTGACTACTGTTAACTGCTTACTTCTTACTGACTACTGATTACTGATTGCTGACTACTGATTACTGATTGCTGACTACTGACTACTGATTGCTGTTTGCTGATTGCTGATTGCTGATTACTGATTGCTGATTGCTGATGCAAAATTATTCCGGCTTGTTTATTATTTCATTTGCCCTAATTTCGCCCTTTAATGCAACTAAGTACAAAACACCTTCTTGGCATTAGAGACCTTGCCTCCGGCGATATACAGCTGATTTTAGATACTGCCATCCAGTTTAAGGAAGTGCTGCAACGGCCAATTAAAAAGGTGCCTTCTCTTCGCGACATTACCATCGTTAATCTTTTTTACGAAAATTCAACACGCACGCGTATTTCATTTGAACTCGCCGAAAAACGGCTGAGTGCCGATACCATAAACTTTACGGCAAGTGCATCATCCGTGTCCAAGGGCGAATCGTTGCTTGACACCGTGAACAACATCCTGTCGATGAAGGTGGACATGATCGTGATGCGGCACAGTGCCAGCGGCGCGCCGCATTTTCTTTCGAAGCATGTGCCGGCGGCGATTGTAAATGCCGGAGATGGCATCAATGAGCACCCGACACAGGCGTTGCTGGATGCGTTTTCCATCCGCGAAAAGCTCGGTACCCTGGAAGGAAAGAAGATTGCGATCATCGGTGACATCATGCATTCACGCGTGGCACTGAGCAATATCTACCTGTTGAAAAAAATGGGCGCGGAGGTAATGGTAGCAGGTCCGCCCACCCTGATTCCCACTTACCTGCGCGAAGCCTTCGACGTACATGTAGAATACAACCTCGAAAAGGCGCTGCAGTGGTGCGACGTGGCCAATGTGCTGCGCATACAACTGGAGCGGCAGAACCAGGTACTCTTTTCGTCCCTGCGCGAATACAATTTAACCTATGGCATCAAGAGAAGTATGCTTGATAAACTGCGGAAAGAAATTGTCATCATGCACCCGGGGCCCATCAACCGGGGCGTGGAGATCGACAGCGACGTCGCCGATGGCAGCGGCTCGATCATCCTGCAGCAGGTAGAGAACGGCGTGGCCGTGCGTATGGCGGTACTTTACCTGCTGGCAGGGGGTAAGAAGAATTAAGTCGCCAAACAGTTTTTTTCACCATAATCGAGTAGTTTACGACCTGCATCCCTGAAACGGGCGCCTCATACCTAACCATCAAAAACCGAGCTCATGCGTATCTGTCTTTTTCCCGGGACCTTTGACCCGATCACGATCGGTCACCTCGATATCATCAACCGGTCGCTGCGTTTATTTGACAAGCTCGTGATAGGCATCGGCAGAAATGCCAATAAATCACCCATGTTCTCTGAAGAACAGCGCCAGTTGTGGATCCGTGAAATCTATAAAGACAATCCGAAGGTAGACGTGGTGGTGTATGAAGGCCTGACGATCGAATGCTGCCGCAGTGTTAAAGCAAGATTTATCCTTCGTGGCATCCGGTACGTGAATGATTTCGAATATGAAAAAGCCATTGCGGACATGAACCGCAGCCTGGATACCAAGATAGAGACCATTTTTCTGACCTGCCTGCCGCAATACACTTCCGTAGCGTCTACTCTTGTGCGTGATGTGCTGCGCAATGGGGGCGACGTGTCGCAATTCCTGCCCGAACCCGTGGTACAATCGCTTGCTTCCATTCATACGTCCATCCTCTAAAGATCGATCAAATGTCTATCTGGTTTAAAAAAGACCTGGTCCTCGCTGACTTCAAAGACCTCGGGAAAAATACGTTGGGTGAACACCTGGGCATAGAATGGCTGGAACTGGGCGCAGACTATCTCACTGCAACCATGCCGGTAGATCACCGCACGCGGCAACCGTATGGTTTGCTGCATGGAGGCGCCTCGGTGGCGCTGGCGGAAACCCTTGGCAGCGTGGCCGCCGCCCTGGTCACCGACCGTGATAAATTTTACTGTGTTGGCATGGAGATTAACGCGAACCATGTACGCGGTGTAAAAGAGGGTGTCGTAACCGGCAAGTCCACCCCCCTGCATATCGGTGGTACCAGCCAGGTCTGGGATATTCGCATCACAAATGAAGCCGGGCAACTGGTTTGTGTGAGCCGGCTCACCGTGGCGATACTTAAGAAAGTTTAAGGTTTACAGTTTAAGGTTTAAAGTTAGCTGCTGAGTTTTATTAATGGTTGCGAAAACAACTATAAACTACAAACTATAAACTACAAACTGGCTTTCTTTGCTGCGATTACATCTACCACTGAGGGAAAAGTATTTTTTAGCAAGGCGGCAATCGCTCCTTTTTGCACCCATCGGATGTCCGTAATTTGTTCTTCCGTCTGGGGAACCAGTGGCTCTTTGCCATAAGCGATCATATTGTACCAATGGCTTTCCTTCAGGATAAACTTGCCGTTTTCGTTGTAGGTATGGTAGGTCTCCAGCAGCTTATCACCCAGCGTCACCTGGCCAAGACCCGTCTCCTCCTGTACTTCGCGCAACGCGCAGGCTTCAATGGTTTCACCGGGATCAAGTTTGCCCTTTGGCAGATCCCATTTGCCCCTCCGGAAGATCATGAGGTAGTCGCCACTTTCATTAACCACGAGCCCGCCACCGGCGAGAATCACGTGAAATTTCTTCCAGAATGCATGTCTTAACGCATTGATGTCGGCGGCGAAGAAGATCCCGGCATGTACCTTTTCCAGCTGCATCTCGTAGATCATTGAATTGACAGCAGGCGCCGATAGCTCATCTATGTACACGGCATCATCGTGGTGTTTATATTGTTCCACCTCTGGCGTCA
>JBBSSY010000071.1:0-9511 GCA_038241595.1 Chitinophagales bacterium
ATTGTCTTCATCATAATAGTTTAGCACCGCCTGGTTTTTGACCAGGTATTCCACCCCCGCGTCAATAGAAAATCCAGTGCTGGAGTTGCTAAAAAAATCCTGCAGGTTGGCAGATGTGCCTCGGTCATTCTTCCAGGGGTCGATATTTGCCGAATATCCATAGATCGCTGCCCCATCCCTAAGTTGGTAAGATATTCTACTGGCCGTTGAAACCCGGGTGGCGCCTGCATCCTGCAGACTGGCAAACGCGCCGGAGAGTCCCTTATTCAACTTTATGGTGACGCCTGCATGCAACCGCCCCGCTTCGCCGTCCCAAAGTGTGCGGCTGTAGGTAGCAAAATACTCGAGCCAGGTGCTGCTTTTCAACCGGGCTGACATAATGGGATTCTGCTCATTCATGAACAGAAACTCCCGGATGTTTTTTACCGTATCAGAAAAATTGTACTTGCTCGTTTTGGCGTATGTGTAACTCTTCAGGTTAACGCCAAAAGCAATCGCCTGTCGCTTATCGATCGCCACCCGCGCATTGATGAGATGCATGTTAAAATTAATATTTGCAAATCGTTGGAAATCACCCCCGTTGATCCGGTATTTGGAATTGGCAGGTGAAGAAACCAGGGAGTAATTAATAAACGTAACGGCGTTAGTGGTATATTTTGCCTGGAAAGAAAGCAGGTTGATGTCGAACCTGCGGTCCGAATTGAGTATGGAGGCCGGATTATTATCCACCGCCAGTACGCCGGCATAGGAGGAACCATTAATGGCATGATAGTTCTGGGCGGCAGCTTTCAGGTTGATCAATAGCGTGATTCCAAAAAATATCAGGGTATTCTTCATTGTTTGATCAAAAGGGCTCGCCATGCGTTTGGCGGATTAGGTACGAAATTAATGCAGGAAATGGTTTTATGACCCGGATGAAGATATTTGTTATCCATTCTCTGCCAAAAAATTTTTGTATCAACCGGCCTGTCAGCAGCCGTTTCTTAAATAGCGCGTTCCAGTTGTTAACGTAATCTGCTTCAAGTTGTTGTCTTGAAATGTTGCCGGAAAGAAATCCTGTAATAAGCTCAGCGGCTATTTTTGCCCCGTGAATGGCGATGCTCATGCCATTGCCGCACAAGGGGGTGATCATGCCTGAGGCATCCCCTACCATCAGGATATGCCGTTCGATCAACGATTTTTGCTCAAAAGACACCTGGGAAATAGTCAGCGGCTGCTGGTATATGATCTCTGCATTTTCGAAGATTTTTCTAAGAACCGGGTTCTTCTGCAGCACCTCTTTTTCCATCCGGCTAATGAGATGGTCGCAGGTTTCCAGGTTTTGGGCGGTGGTCAGGTAGCAGAGACAATACTTGCCCTCTTCGATCCGTGACACACCGCAATAACCATGGCTAAAGTTATGCAACGCGATGGTATCCGCCGGCGCATCCGTTTTAATATGGTATTTAACACCGATATAGTTGTTCAGCTTGTTGGGCTTCCTTTGAACAAAATGACGTTGCCATCGCACGTCCAGGTTGCTGCGTTTGCCAAAGGCACCGCATACCACTTTTGCCTGGTAGTTTTGTCCCCCGCACTGTATTGAAAATGCCGACCCCGTGAATAGCACCTCCGTTACTTTGGCTTCCTCCATCAGTTGAACGCCATTTGAAATCGCCAGTTCAGCCATTACCTGGTCAATTTTAAAACGGCTGATGCCAAAACCGCCCAGCGGCAGGCCGTGTTCCAGGATTGTTCCATCGGGAGCCGATACAACCAGCTTGCGGATGATCGGAAGGTCGAATTCGCTCAATGGTACGCCCAGGTGCTCAAGAAAATTCCAGCTTTCCAGGCTGATATATTCGCCGCAAACCCGGTGAAAGGGGTATTTCTCCTTTTCAAATAAAACAACCCGGTGATTTGCCTTTGCGAGACTAATTGCGAGCGTTAAGCCCGCAAGTCCGCCGCCTATAATCGCCGCATCGAACACCTCGCTATCAACGGTGCCGGCCTGTTTGTTAACAGGCAGTGCAGTGACAAAATCGCGGTTATGATTCATGTAGCAAGGTTGAGTTTATTATCGCAGCGTTTTTAAGTGGCCTGATTTACTGTGATGAGATGCCGGAACGCCCATTTCCACCTGATGTGATAATGCTCGATACCGGCTTGCTGAAACAAAAAGTGCCATTCATATTTTGTAAATCCCCGCAGCACCGAAAGTGGCGCATCATTTTTTACCAGGTACGAACGCGAGAATAACCTGGAAAGCATCCGGATGGCATAATATGCGAGCGGATGCCGATGCAGGTCGTTGATGAAACACCCGCTTTTTGCAAAACGATGCATCCATTGAAGCATGACAACCAGCGCCTCGTTTGAAAAGTGATGGCAAAAAAGCGATGAAAAAATGATGTCCGGTCGGTCATTTTGAATATCTGCTGCCAGGTAATCCGAGGTAATGAGGTGCACATCCAGGGCCGCCAGTTTTACGGTGGCCACGGCGATGCATTCCGGGTTAATGTCGATGCCGATAAAACGCGTTGTAATGTTTTTTTGGCTGCACCAGCGGGCGAGCGCCAACATGTTATCACCACCGCCACAGCCAATCTCGCAAATGACCAGGGGCATGGTTTTATCGGCAGGTTTTGCAGCGAGCAAATATCGTAGCCCCATTCTGGTGATCTGGTGGCCGCCCAGGTATGTGTTGATAAAATCAAGTTCCTCCATATTGCGCCTGATGTCCTCGAACGGGATGTCATCGCGGTCCAGTAATTCTTTCTCCGTTGATCGCTGAGAAAAGTTCATAAAACAATGTACAGAATTATGAGCAGGAATGCGAGCCCCTCCTTATCCCAGCAAGAACTTGTTAGCCAGCCTTTAGTCCCGGCTCACCCGATGCAATAAAGGTTTCCATCGTCAGCCCCGGGCCAAACGCGGCACCAAATATCTTACCGCCGCCTGCTACCGGCCTTTTCGCAATAAGTTCCTTTAATACAAAAAGAATGGTCGGCGAAGACATGTTTCCATATTCGCCCATGACCGCATAGCCATCATCCAGTGCACCTGCGGGCAGAACAAGACTCTTTTGAATGGTATCCAGGATTCTTTTACCACCGGGATGAATGCACCAGGCGCTTATTTCTTCTTTCTGCGTCTCACCATGCAACAGCGCACGGTTAACGAGCTGTTCGAAATCTTCTTCAATCAAATCAGGCACATAACCACTCAGGGTCATCAGGAAGCCTGTCGACGACAATTCCCAGGCCATGTCCTTCTTGCCTTTGGCAACCACCTCCGAATAAAAACTGTGAATGTGCAAGCCGGGCTGTTGCACCTGGTCGGGGGTAACCAGAATGGCGGCTGAGCCATCGCCAAACAAGAGACTGGAGGCACTATTATTGGAAGTTGCTTCCTTTTGAAAGTGCAGGGTGCAAAGCTCCGTACAAACGATGACTACTTTTGCCTGTTGATCGCCGTTACAGATCATATCCGCCATCTTCAGGGCGTGGATCGCCGCATAGCAACCCATAAAATTTATCGACGTGCGGTAAACATTTTTCTGCAGGTCCATCAACTCCATCACCTGCAAATCGAGCCCGGGTGCACTCATGCCGGTACAGCTTACCGTGATGAGGTGAGTTATTTCGCGCGCATGAATCAGCCCCTCTATACAGTTCCGGATGGCATCTACCGACAAAGGGCCAGCATATTTATTATAGAGGGTCATCCGGAATTCGAGTGATGGAAACGGCTCCAGGTTTTCGCTGTGCGGATAAAATTTCCATTCGGGAACCCGCCGGCTGTAATCCGGAATCACTGAATAGCGGTAATTGATCCCGCTTTGATGATAGAGGAACTTTAGCTTTCGACGGTCGACATCATTCATTGCATATACATTCTGCATAAAATGCATGATGTCGGTTTGCTGATGCCGGTGTTCCGGCAGGGCAGTACCAATGGATAAGATCTTACTCAAAAAGGCTCCTGATTATGATGGTTATAAATGCGGCATTGGTACAGGCCGACGCGATTATATTCATGGTCATAGTATGATTAAAGTCGGCATTGGACGGGTTCTTCCAAACCTTCGCCGCCCATATAAAAAAATAAACAAGCACTGGCAGCATAAAAAACTGTAACAACAAAAACGGCATAATATCCAACGACGACAAATAATGATACGCGAGCACGCTGAAGGCGAAAAAATAAATGATCCCGGTAAAAATAAAGGTTCCGCGGTACCCTAGTTTTGCGCTGATCGTTGTAACGCCATCTTTCTTGTCTGCCTCGTGCTGATAAATCTGTGTCAGCGGGTAAAATCCGCCGATCAGTAAACTGCTTGCAATCATTCCGCTCCATGGCACCTGAAGCGTCTTCAACGGATGACTTCCATGGTACACCAGCCAAAACGTAACAGCACCCTGGAAGATAATAACCGTTGCGTACCCGGTAACGGGAAAACGCTTCAATCGAATTCCCCGGTAACTGTAAGATCTTGAAGCAAGTATATACAACAGGATCCCGATGGTAAAATAGAAGCTTACAGCAAGACTCAATGCAAGAGCAATGCCATCCATTATTACAGAAATTTGGAAAAGTTGTTGGGTGGGTAGTAAGGGATTTTTGATGCCGCCGATGCTGCCTTCATCCCGGTCCATATACGAATTGTAGCCATTGCTGGCGGGATATACCAGTATGTGAAGTATCACAAAAATCAGCAACGCCCTTCCCCAGTCGGGATTTACCACCCTGCCCAGCGCAAACAGATAGACCGGCATCAGGAAAAAAGAAAAATGAAACCGCAGGAGCTGCAGGGTGGAGCGCTGGAACATGTGAAAAGTTTATAGTTTGTGGTTTATAGTTTATAGTTAGGGGCCAACTAGAAACTATAAACCACAAACTACAAACTATTTTAGTAGTCATACTCCCTTCTAAACATATTCATCCGCAACCCGATCGTAAACATCGTTGTTTTGGAATCGAATGCGGAGTACCCGGCGGCGGTCACATTGCGGATAAGTAAAGAGCCTTCAAAAAAAAGGTTCTCCCTGAATTCGTATGAAGCCAGGGCGGAAGCGTTGAGCCCGTTGGCGGCAACGCCTGAAGGAACTCCATAACCGTATTCCCGCGGCCTGCTGTCGCTATTTAAGAAGATATTATTACCCAGATTTTGACCGGCACTATCGATGCCTTTTGTAAAGATGATCACCTTGACCTGGGTGGTCCATTTGGGCTTTGGCTGGTAATGAACGATACCAATCACTTCGGAAAATCCCGCACCCAGCGGATGTGCCAGCGGCTGGTTATAATTTGTGTAATTGGCAACGGCGCTGTTATGCGTATAGGTAAAAGGACGAACAAAGTTAAACTCTCCCTGTAAATCCAGGTTTTTCACCGCAAACGCATCGATGTATTTTCCACCAACTTGCACGCTGAATTTATTTGCCCACCAGCCGTTGCCTGCCCGGATCTCTTTCAATGAAAATTCATCAACCATGACCTGGCCGTATATCTGGGCCTGGTGTGCGATATTGGCTTTAAAATCCAGTCCCACCAACGCATTATCCGGACTACCCATCTGCTGCTCCATTGAACGCAAAAAGATGATGGGGTTAAGGTAGCCAAACTCGAACCGGTTGACGCGGCCGAAGATCACTGATTCCGTGAGGCCGATATTCAGCCATTTAGCAGCGTTTATACTTAACCGGTGAAGTGCCGCGTATTTTTTGGGCAGCAATACATTCCCCGGGTTGTTGGTATTCTGCGGAAACAATTCCATGAACAGGTTGGTATAATTGAACTTCCAGATACGGGTATCGATTTTCAGGAAGAGGTAGTTGGTGGCAAAATCGCTGAGGGTCACACTGCGATAGCCGTTGCCAATAAAGTTCCTGTCATAGCCGAACTGTATATTGAAATACTTGGCGGCATTAAAATAGATCGAACCCCTGCCATCAAAGTAATCATACGCGGTCTTTTTGAAAGGTTTGTAAAATCCCGCCCCGGGGACCGCGCGATAGGTCTTCTCAAAATCCTGCACAAATAGTGGAGGACGTTCCTGGTTGTCGGTCAAATAAAAATCAAATCCCAGCCGCTTCGCAATAAGCCCACGCATGGTTATACCCCGGGTATTTTGAAAGATGCGCTGGCCATTACCGGATTCGATCGACTGCTGCTCCTGGATAACCGGGTTTATAGATAGGAAAAAGTCTTTTTCATCCACCTGGAAGAGATCGGCCTTCGCTTTATAAAAAGTCTTCAGGATCGGTTTTTTGCTTACAAAATCGCTTTTGTCGCCACTGTACCATTCCGCGCTGTTCATATAAAGGCTTTTCAGGTTGTACTTATCGACGTCTGAAAAATGAAAATAGTAATCGTAGGGGTACTGTTTATCGAGTGAATCGGCCTGTTGTGCCGCAGCTACCGCTGTTTTTCGGCTGAAGGGTTTCATACCCGAAAAATTAAGGTCGGGATTGTCCTTCATCATGATTTCCAACCGGTCGAGGAAGTGAAGGTGCTTGGATCCCTGTGAAAAATTGGTGGATTGTGCAAAAACAGGGGCTGGTAATAAGAAAAATATCAGTCTTACAAGGGTTTTTTTAAATTGCATGTATAAGTTGTTTTCCAGTTCTGCATCGCCGGCAAAGTGTAATCGCTTTCCTGCAGTTCAGTAGCAAAGTAAACCATTCCCGAATAAAAAACCCTAATATGTAGGGCCACTCAATTTATGGATAAGTACATCATCAGGAATATTGGAATCGTAAACGAAGGCAAAATTATTACCGGCGATGTATTTATTGAAGGCGGTCGCATTCAAAAAATCGCCTCGTCAATACAAGTTCCCGCCGCGACCCGTGAAATCAACGGGGAAGGAAAATATTTGTTGCCCGGCGTTATCGACGACCAGGTACACTTCAGGGAACCCGGGCTCACGCACAAGGCCACCATTTACACCGAAGCAAAAGCCGCGGTAGCCGGCGGAGTAACCAGTTTCATGGAAATGCCCAACACCATGCCCCCGGTTTTTACGCAATCCCTGCTTGAAGACAAGTATGAAATCGCCCGCCAGACTTCTTTGGCAAACTACTCGTTTTTCATGGGTACCTCTAATGAAAATGCCGATGAGGCCTTGCGTACAAATGATAAAAGAAAGGACGTCTGCGGCATTAAGATCTTTATGGGTTCCTCAACGGGTGGCTTGCTGGTAGACCGGTATAATACGCTGGAACATCTCTTCCGCGAAAGCGGCGTATTGATTGCCACCCATTGTGAAGATGAGCAGCTGATCAATAATAATCTCCAGCGAATCAGGCAGCAGCACCGCCCGCTGACCGCCGCCGACCACCCGCTGATACGGGATGAGCACGAATGTTACGAGAGTTCTTCCAAAGCGGTTCTCCTTGCCAAAAAATATGGTACACGCCTGCACATCCTGCATATTACTACCGAAAAAGAGCTTGAGTTATTCGGCAATGACCTGCCGCTCGAAAAGAAAAGAATTACCGCAGAGGTCTGCGTTCACCACCTGCATTTTACGGCCGATGATTATCCCGCGCTCGGCAACCTCATCAAATGCAACCCTGCCATCAAGGCGGCACATCATCGAGAGGCGCTCTGGCGCGCGCTGGCAGACGACCGGCTGGATGTAATCGCTTCGGACCATGCGCCCCATACGCTTGCGGAAAAAGAAGAATCGTACGAAAAAGCGCATGCCGGCCTTCCACTGGTACAACATTCCCTGGTGCTGATGCTTGACTATGTAAAACAAGGTCGTATTACGTTGGAACGGGTGGCAGAAAAGATGAGTCATTCTGTTGCCAGGTGCTTCAACATTGAAAACCGCGGTTATATCCGCGAAGGATATTTCGCAGACCTCGCCATTGTGGACCTATCCCGGGAAACCGTGATTGCACCGGCCAACATTCTGTATAAGTGTGGCTGGAGTCCACTGGAAGGGCGCAGCCTGCCGGCGGTTACGCATACCTTCGTCAATGGCAACCTGGTATATGGAAATGGCACCTGGAATGAATCTCATAAAGGCAGCCGCCTGACCTTTGACCGGTAAAAGCCTGTAATATTCGCTAGATTATGGATATAGACAAAACGACGTTTAACGATCTTTCAATATTTCATCCAGACGAAGAGTACTCGATTTTTCATAAGCTCAACTTCACCCGTACGCGGGGTGGCAAAGAGTGGCTGGCCCGGTTATTTTCCGAACCGTTTAACGATATTAAAAGAATAGAAGAAACGCACCAGATTCTCCGCATGATCGCGGAACGGCAGGCCCAATGGCCGAAAGCGATTAGCAATGGCACCATCATGGTGATGGAAAAATTTTATGAAACACCCATCGATACCCTGCCAGAATCTGCCAACGCATTAAATGCTTTCTCTTACCGCATTTTCCATGCGCCCGATTATTCCTTGTTGCGGTATTCGCTCGGCCATTTTGCTGACTTCCTTCGTGGCTTTAAAGAACTGGTCACCTTGTTCGATGATGATCAGGCTCCCGCGTTGCTGCGTACATTTATCAGGCGAGCCGCCGACCTCATGAAAGAGCCGCTGGTTGTAGAACTGGGCACCACTGCTGCCGGTCATAAATTTTCGCCGGTTCAAACCATTTATTATGGCCGTCACCTCCACACACGTTTTAAAAGCAACACGCTGGAACTGATTACCATTTATAGCCGGCTGGATGCATGGTCATCCATGGCCACTGCTATCCAGCACTTTAACCTGAGCTTTCCGCAGTTCTCAGACGATGCGGCACCATTTGTAGAAGTAAAATCGCTGTATCATATCCTGCTTACCCATCCCGTCTCCTACAATGTCCAACTGGCCATTGACAATAATTTCATTTTTTTAACCGGGGCCAATATGGCCGGCAAAAGCACGTTTATCAAGGCGGTTGGCGCTTCGGTTTACCTCGCACACCTGGGCATGGGTGTACCTGCTGCCCACATGCGCCTGACCTTGTTCAACGGCATACTGAGCAATATAAATGTCACCGATAACATCGTTAAGGGAGAGAGTTATTTCTTCAACGAAGTGCAAAGGATTAAAAACACCATTATCAAGATTAACAACGGCAAAAAATGGCTGGTGCTGATCGATGAGCTTTTCAAGGGCACCAACGTCCAGGATGCCATGAAATGTTCGTCCACGGTGATCCAGGGTCTTATCAAGATTAAAAGTTCACTTTTTATTCTTTCCACCCATTTATATGAAATCGGCGAAGAACTCAAGTCTTACCCGAACATATCTTTCCGATTTTTTGAAACCAGCGTGAAAGACGAACAGCTCGAATTTAGCTACCAGTTAAAAGAAGGCGTCAGCAATGACCGCCTGGGTTACCTGATCCTGAAAAGAGAAAAAGTGGTTGAGTTGCTTGAAAACTTGTAGCCGGCAAAAGAATATCCCCTACGCGATTATTTTTATATCACAGGATCACTTTGCTTTATAACGGCAACGCGCATCCTGTATTGTCATGATCATACCTTGTCAAATGCGTTTTATGCCCAGGCGCCCG
>JBBSSY010000072.1:0-9505 GCA_038241595.1 Chitinophagales bacterium
AATTAATCCCATTTCAATCAACACATAAAAAAAAGACAATGAAAACAAGAGGCATTTTATTAACGCTCATTATTTTAGTATCCGTCTTTACATTAAGCAGCTGTTCAGCCATTGAGGGTATCTTCAAGGCTGGTGCCTGGACGGGAATTATTTTCGTGGCACTCATTATAGGCGTTATCATTTTTATTATTTCCCGACTTGGTAAACGCAGTTAATAAAACATGCGTTAATCAATCCCGTTTGTTTTTTAACCAGCAGTTGAAGGAATTAAGAATATTGGAGCAGACGAGAACTACCTGGTACATAAAAGAGAGCCACTATTTACAAGTAGTGGCTCTCTTTTATTCTTGAAACGACAATGGTTTGAAAGCACTATAGGCTATCAATCCAGGCTTTGACATCATCCTTTGTTTTGCCCAGTTTTTTTTGTAGCTTACCCAGCAACTCATCATCCTGGCCTTCCTCATAGGACAAATCGTCGTCTGTCAGGTTGCCATAAGCCTGTTTCATTTTGCCTTTCATATCATTCCAGCTACCATTTAATTTTAATTTCCAAGGTTCCATAATTTGTAGATTAAAGATTAAATATTGATTAAACCCTTCCACCCCTGATAACCCTAAGAAGGATAGCTATGATTGCTATAACCAGGAGTATGTGAATCAGACCTCCGCCGCCAAAACTGTTATAGCCAAACAGTCCGACAGCCCAAATGAGAATAAGAATTACCGCGACTACGTACAGAAGGTTGCCCATGTAAAGTGTTTTAAGTGTATAGAATAATTAATAGGTGAGAAAAACTTGCAAACGTTGTCATTTGTTGACATTAACAATATCAATACAATCCCAATTGCTCTTGCAAATGACAAAAGCGGGAAAGATTTTCCACAACAACACTTAAATGTAGTGATATTTCCCTTGATTTAAAAGTTTCGAATTTTAAAAAGTATTAACTGGCGACTCAATCAGGCAGTTAACTGATCAATGGTTACACTGATTAATTCACGTGTAAAGGGCTTGCTAATAAAAAAATCAACGCCTTCGGTGAACGCCCTGTTCCGTTCCGCAGCGCTGTCATGGGCGGTAATCATAATAATTTTTGTCAGTGGATAATTATGTTTGACGTGCTGGATAAAATCGAGGCCCAAACCGTCTGGTAAATGGTTATCGAGAAACAGCACAGCCGGCGGATCGTTTTTCAAGGCAAGTTCTGCATCACCAAGGGTGTTAACATAAGAAGCCTTTAATTTTTTTTGTCTCAAAATTCCACTTAACAAATAACAAATATCTAGTTCGTCATCTATAATTAACACTTTCAAGATCTGTACGTTTAAATCATTTTGATATTCCACTTTGTCAGGTTTCTAATCGATTAGCATCTTCGGATACGTGTTGCGTACCAGTTAAACTCAATCTATTCATACGCAAATCTGGTACCGGAAGCTTTTACCTCTGCAGGATGATATTGTTTAACTCTCGGAAATTCAGCCGGATCGGAAAACGTTTTCGCCAGTGCCTGAATTTGGCAAGATTTTTTAGCGTGAATGCTGACTTGTTATGAGAGCGCCTGCAAAGGTGCCGTTGTGACTGAAATTTTTACAACTGACAAGGTGCAGGAAATAACTAATTTACAATACATGAACAATCCAAAAGGGTTCAAAGCGAGATTTCAAACAGTTTTTGGTTTTACAAAAGAGGTGTTTTCTAATTTTAGTGACGACAAGGTGTTAAAATTTAGTGCAGCATTATCTTATTATACTGTATTTTCAATTGCACCACTGCTTACCATAGTCATTTCAGTTTTCGCCAATTATTTTGGTCTCGAGGCAGTGCAGGGCAAAATATTCGGGCAGATCAATGGCCTTGTCGGTGCCGATGCCGCCAAGCAGATCCAGGAAATGATTAGCAATACCCACCAATCGGGTAATTCATTTATTGCTAGCGTTATAAGCGCAATTATATTGGTAATAGTCGCTACGGGTATATTTGTTGAAATTCAGGATTCCATCAACAGCATCTGGGGTTTGAAAAGCAAGCCTAAGTCAGGCATCGTCAAAATGTTACTAAACCGGGTTATTTCCTTTTCACTGATAATAAGTTTGGGATTCATCGCGATTGTATCGCTGGTTCTTGATGCTGCAGTGGCTGCCATTAGTGAGCTAATGGCCAGAATTCCGGGTGCCGGACTCTATTTTATCGTTATTATCAAATATGCGCTTAATTTCACGATCCTGTCATTCATGTTTGCTGTGATCTTCAAGGTACTTCCTGATGCCAAGATAAAGCTTAGGGATGTGATCAAAGGTGCGATGCTGACCGCAGTGTTATTTATTATTGGTAAATTCGGCATCGGGCTGTATGTAAGTAAAACTAATTTAGGAAGTGTATATGGAGCAGCCGGATCAATTGTAGTAATACTTGTTTGGGTTTATTATACCGCGGTCATTTTATATCTTGGGGCTGAGTTTACCAAAGTGTATTCGATTAAGTATGGCAGCAAGATTACCCCTAACAATTATGCTGTTTGGGTAAAGACGACCGAGGATGACGATACCGATAAGACACTTGTCCAAGTCAAAAGTGAAGAAAAGTCATCACAGGACGCGGAATAATTTTCAACTAAATTGCGAGACAAAAATATATGACAATGAAGCGGATCCTGATTATTGATGATGATATGGATATGTGTGCGTTATTGACCCGTTTTCTTCAGCGAAACGGTTTTGATACGGATGCAGCCCATACCGGTCATAAAGGGATTGCACGATTCAATGAGCAGCAGTTCGACATTGTTTTGTGTGATTTCAGGTTGGGCGATAAAGATGGAAAAGATGTATTGCAGGAAATAAAAAATATCAACCCACAAACGATCGTCATAATAATTACGGGTTATTCCGATATTAAAGTGGCCGTTGACGTTATCAAACTGGGTGCATTCGACTATATTACAAAACCGCTGATCCCCGACGAAGTATTGAACGTAATTGGCAAAGCATTAAAGGCATATGCTTCCAACGGTGCTGAAACAGCTTCTGCCGAAGGTAAACCATCAGCACAGGCGTCAGCCAGGAAAAAGACAACTACCACGTTTTCCTCTGATAGTGCGTTCCTGATTGGGCAGGCACCCGCAACGAAGGAACTCTACAAACAAATAGAACTTGTTGCACCGACCAACTACAGCATCATTTTGTATGGCGAAAGCGGCACTGGTAAGGAAGTTGTCGCCAAGACGATTCACCAGTATAGTGATCGAAAAGACAAGCCATTCATAGCTATGGATTGCGGTACGCTCTCAAAAGAATTGGCGGGCAGTGAATTATTCGGGCACGTGAAAGGGGCGTTTACAGGCGCACTCAATGACAAAGAAGGTCATTTTGAAATGGCAAATGGTGGAACCCTTTTCCTGGATGAAGTAACCAACCTGTCTTATGAAATCCAGGCTGCCCTGCTGCGAGTGATACAGGAACGCAAATTCCGTCGCGTTGGCGGCAGTAAGGAAATGAGCCTGGACATTCGCGTGATCGTGGCTTCCAATGAAAATTTACAGGATGCGTACCGAAAGGGTAAATTCAGGGAAGACCTGTATCACCGGTTCAATGAGTTCTCTATTATTCTGCCCGCCTTGCGTGGTCGCAAAGAAGATATCCCGCTGTTTGCGGACTTTTTTTTGCAAAAAGCAATTGGTGAACTCGGTAAGGACATCGAAGGATTTGAACCCGAAGTGGTGCAATTATTCATGGATTATAGTTGGCCAGGTAACCTGCGTGAGTTCCGGAATGTGATTCGGCGTGCGGCACTGTTGAGTACGACAAAACTAATTTCCTCAAAAACACTTCCGTGGGAGATCACCAATGCAACCTTACTTTCGGTGGTTCCTGAGCCGGTAGCCCAGGCAACCGCGGCTCCTGGTAATTTCTTTAATAAAGAGTCCGATTTGCGGAATGCCGCTTCATTGGCGGAGTATGAAACCATTATGAATGTTTTAAAGCAGGTTAATTTTAATAAAACCAAAGCGGCCGAAATCTTAAAAATTGATCGGAAAACATTGTATAATAAGTTAAAGGGTCACGAACTGTAATGTTAGCGTAGAAAAACTTCCACGTAATTTGTAATTTGGGTTAACAAACCCGCTTAGATACTATGAACCCGCTTTGTTTCCCGATTTAATAATTTTTTTTCTAATTTTCGGGAATGGTATATAAATTGACCTACCTACCCGGAGATAACAAAATCCCTTCAAATTTTTTTTATGGACAAACCTTCAGAAATGACCACTTCCAGTAGCATCATGGAAAAATTGCGCTTAAAACGTCAGGATAATGAATTTGTAATGACTCCAGAAGGCTTTACTGCCGGCAAAGGCAAATACTATATGCCGGATGACCTTAAAATAATTAAAACCTTTCGGTTTGAGGGCGATTCAAACCCGGACGATTCTTCTATAATTTATCTAATCGAAGCCAAAGACGGCTTAATTGGCTACAGTATGGATGCGTATGGCGCCTACAGTAATCATGACGATGAGGGTAAGTACGATGAATTTATTAAACAGGTAACCAAGGAAGACCGCGATGTACAGTCGATCCTGGAGTAACATTTGCATTTAAAACATTAAAAGGCCATTGAATCTTCAATGGCCTTTTTTATTAACTGGGCATGATACTTTTATGCATATCCTAAATGGTAATATATGCAGAAGAATACGCCCCAGGAGCCAATTAGGGAACCACAGGAACAGAATTTACCCGGTTCCGAGCAACAAATGAAACCACAACCTGTTTTTGATCATCCTGAAATAAAAGGATCTGGAAAACTGCAGGATAAAGTTTTATTCATTACTGGTGGCGACAGCGGTATCGGAAGAGCCGTTGCCGTTTTGTTTGCGAAAGAAGGGGCAGATGTAGCGATCGTTTATTTAAGTGAAGACGAAGATGCGCGCATTACCGCTGAACACGTTAAAAATTACGGAAGACAATGCTTGCTTATTCCCGGTGATATAACCGACGAATTTTTTTGTCAGTCGGCCATAACGCAAGCTGTGAAAGAATTTGGTAAAATAGATATTTTAGTAAACAATGCGGGTGTCCAGGTAGAACAGAAGAACATTGGGGATATAACTACTGAACAACTCCTGAAGACATATAAAACCAATATTTTTGCCATGTTCTGGTTTGTCAAGGCGGCGTTGCCGCATATGTCAAAAGGAAGCTCGATCATAAATACCACTTCGGTTACTGCTTACCGTGGCAGTTCCAGCCTGCTTGATTATTCCAGTACCAAAGGTGCTATCCTGGCTTTTACCAGGAGCCTGTCAACTGGTTTGATAGAAAAAGGGATCCGGGTAAACGCGGTAGCACCCGGCCCTATCTGGACCCCATTGATTGTAGCCAGCTTCGACGCGGAAAAAGCGTCCAAGCATGGCAGTGACTCCCCGATGGAACGTTCCGGCGAACCGGTGGAGGTGGCGCCCAGTTACCTGTTCCTGGCATGTAACAATGACTCCTCTTATATCACCGGGCAGGTCTTACACCCGAACGGTGGAGAAATCGTGAACGGATAATTAATAAATACGATGGAACCTATTGTGGACCTGACAGAACAACTGTCGAATAAAGAAATTAACACCATCATCAAAGATGCCGTTAAAGCTGCTGAAGCGGTTAACCTTATCTACGTCAGCAATGCAGAACCAGGCATTCTGCGCGTAAAAAAAGGAAAGGAATTTAGCTACCTCATCGAAAAGAAGGCGGTAAAAGATAAGGAAATCCTGCAACGCATCAAGAGCCTGGTGCTTCCGCCGGCCTGGGAAGATGTGTGGATTTGTTCACTGGATAATGGGCACCTGCAGGCAACGGGCATCGATATTAAAAAACGAAAGCAGTACCGTTATCATGCCCTGTGGAACGCTCTGCGCAACCAGACAAAATTCTATCGCCTGCGTGATTTTGGAAATTCCCTGGAGGGGATAAGGTTGCAGCTGGAAAAAGATATAGCACTGCCCGGCCTCCCTTTAGAGAAGGTGCTGGCAACCGTTGTATTGTTAATGGAACGAACCAACATCAGGATTGGTAATAATTTTTATGAAAAATTATATGGGTCTTACGGATTAACCACTTTAAAAGATAAACATGTCGCTTTCAAAGGACACAGCCTGACTTTTATTTTTAAAGGAAAGAAAGGTGTAATGCATACCATCCCGCTCAAGAGCCAGCGGCTCGCAAATATCGTTAAGAAATGCCGCGACATTCCCGGGAAAGAACTTTTTCAATATAAGGATGACAAGGGCGCGTACCGATCAATAGATTCAGGTATGGTAAACGATTACATTAAACATATCAGCAAGGGAGATTTTACTGCCAAAGATTTCAGGACATGGTCCGGAACCGTGCACGCGTTGCTCGAATTCAAGAAACTTGGTTTCAGTGAAGTGCAGTCCGAAGCAAAAAAGAATGTCGTTGCTGCCCTCGACCAGGTTTCAAAGGCGCTGGGAAATACGCGCACCGTTTGTAAAAAATATTACGTCCACCCACTCATCCTGTCGTTGTACGAGGATAAAAGTCTTGAAAAATATATAAAGGAACTTGATCTCATTGAGGAAAATGACAATGTTTCCGGGCTTGCTACCGAAGAAAAGATACTTATGAAAATTTTGTCAAGCCATTGATCTTCCAGATGGCTACCGGAACGGCTTATAAAAAGGCACCGTAGCAATGGCGAGCATCGCCTTGTCACCGGACGAGTCTCCGTAAGCGAAAATTTCCGAATAATTCTTTAGCTGGAATTGCTGTTCAATGCGGCAGACTTTTTCATCGCCATAGCAATTTTTTCCGTCAAAACTGCCGGTAATCTTGTTATTGACGATGGCCAGCCTGGTGCCGATAAGACCGAGTTCATTTTTATCGGCCCAACGCCTGATCCAGTTTTCGGCAGAAGCTGATACAATGACGATCGGAACGTTTGCTGCTTTCAACCGCGCGATTTCCTGTAAGGCTTTCGGGCGGATCAATGCAGGTAATCGGCTATTTGCGAACTCATTGCATTTTTGCTGGAACAAGTTGAGGTCTTCCCCCTTAAAAAAGAATGACAGTACTTTTTGTTTGGCGACAAAGTTCGGGATCAATTTTATTTTGTACGCAACGATAAACGGACTGTAGATAATAAAGCCAACGTAAAATAGGAGTGAACCCTTGTAGAACCGGATGAATTCCAGCAGCGTGTCTTTCGTGGTAATGGTGCCGTCAAAGTCGAAAAATGCAATGCGCTGTTTCACAATTTGAGTTTTTTAAAAAGGGGTTCCGGAACCAGTATAATGATCAGCATGATCCAGCGCCAGAACCACCGCACATACAAAACATTTGTCTTATTTTCCACCGCTTTAAAGACGGCCTTGCCCACTTCAGCCGGTTGTGCGGTGAGTAGTTTGGGTAGATTGAGTTCCTCGGTCATTCGTGTATACACGAAACCCGGAAGCACGGTGAGCACATGCACTTTTTCCCGGTAAAAGCGGTTACGTAACCCGGATAGGTAAGCCGTAAAACCAGCTTTTGCGCTGCCATAGATGTAATTACTGTGCCGGCCGCGTTCTCCGGCCACTGAGCTGATACCTACAATGGTACCATGTTGATTATGCCCATAATAAGAAGAAATAATGTTAAGAATCGAAACTGCGCCCGTGTAATTTGTTTGAATGATGTTCGACGATTCTTCCCAATCATAAATTGCTTTTTCGTTATCGCCCAGGTAGCCGAATACGCATACCGTAATGTCGGGTTTCGGAACGAGGTGTTTGAAAAACAGGTCATGCGTTTCCGGAGATGAGGCATTAAAGAGATGGGTCGTTACAGACACATTGAACCGGATCGAGATGTCCGACTGAATAGATTTAAGATTTTCAACATTCCTGGCTGCCAGTTGAATATTATACTTCCGGGATGCGAATTTTTTAGCGATGGCGATAGCCATTTCCGAGGTTGCACCCAATATTAAAACAGTAGCCATTAGTTATGTGTTGGTTAGCATCAACCGGTCTGATTGTGTTGAATATATTTTTCCTTCGGGACTGTATTTTGCGATCACTGATTTAAATTCAGGCAGGTTTGGATACCCGGCTTCGAGTATCTCAGGTTTCATGCGCGCATCTTTCGACATGTACAACCTGCCACCGTAGCGCAGAACAATTTTATCCAACTCGTCCAGGAAACTGAATAAGCCGTCTCTCACCGGGAAGTCAAGTGCCAGCGTGTAGCCTTCCATCGGAAAAGAGATCATGCTATCCTGTTTTCCGAAAACTTTCAACACGGCCAGGAATGACCCCAACCCCGCATCACTGATCTTATGTACGATTTCTACCAGCCCCTCTTTGGCCGACAACGGCAAGACAAACTGGTACTGGATAAAGCCTTTTTTTCCATACCCTCGGTTCCAGTGCAGGATTGCGTCCAGCGGGTAGAAAAACGGCTCATAGGCTACCACATTATCGATAATTTTCTTAAAATTTTTACCATAGTACAGGAAGTTAAATGCCTTTACCGTAAACGGGTTAAGCACCCATGATGGCAGGTTGAACGGGAAAGTGATCTGCTTTTTCTTGGACAATGCCAATGGATCTTTCTGCCTGTCAGCCGTGAGATCCTGCATGGTAGCGTGTTCGCCCAGCATGAGGATGCTCCTGCCAAAATGGTTGCCCTTTTTCAGGCAGTCTATCCACGCCACGGAATAGGTATAGTCTTTATATTCATCAAACAACCGGATAATTTCTTCGAGATTCGCCGCCTTAACCTGTTTCTGCCGGATGTAAGACGTTTCGATTTTTTTAAGGTCGAATTTTACGCGGGTAATCACGCCCGTTAGTCCCATACCACCACAGGTGGCCCAAAAAAGGTCGGGATAAAGGGAAGTGGAACAGGTAAGTACGTCGCCATTGCCCAAGACAACATCCATATCGATAATATGACTGGAGAAGGCACCATCGACGTGGTGGTTTTTACCATGTACATCGCTCGCTACGGCGCCACCAACCGTAATGAATTTTGTTCCTGGCGTCACCGGAAGAAACCAGCCTTTAGGTACAATGACTTCAAGGATCTGGTCGAGGGTGAGCCCGCTTTCGCACTCGAATAAACCGCGGGCCGTATCGAAAGAAAGAATTTTGTCGTATTTTAAAGTAGAAATGGTTTTATTGGCCAGCGAGCCGTCGCCGTAACAACGGCCGTTCCCGCGGGCGATGAACGCGCCTTCTTCCTTGACCAGAACTGACAACTGGTCGTTGAAGGAAAATGTTTTTTCATCCGATTCAAGTACCGGGTAATTCCCCCAGTTTGCAATTTTCTTTTTCATCCTGTGAAAATGATTATGTTCTTCAAATATAAGATCGCGTAAAAACTGGCTACCCACAAAAGCAGGGTAACCTGTATAAACCGGTCTTTGTACAAAACTTCTGTGGGTGACCCGGCCTGGTTCAGCACAAGAATGATCTGCAGGTATCGCATCAGGCCGGCAACCACAAAT
>JBBSSY010000073.1:0-9473 GCA_038241595.1 Chitinophagales bacterium
ATGCCGACCTGGTAGAACACTGGGGACTGCTTAAACGGGAAGTATTTTTGGCGATATGGATCATAACCGGTTCGATGCTGGTACTATATCTTTTTGGCGTGCTCAAATTCAAACACGATCCGCCACCAAAGAAACTGGGTGGGGTACGGATTGCGGTTGGATTAATATTCCTTGCTTTCACCCTGTACCTGGTACCAGGACTTACAAAAACAAAGTATGCGAACTTGTCGCTGATCAGTGGATTTCCGCCACCGTTATCATACAGTTTGTATGGCAATGAGCTAGTAAAGATCTGCGGGGTGGAAGCCAACGTGGTGAACGATTACGACCAGGCCCTGAAGCTTTCGAAAGAGCAGCACAAACCGTTATTAATCGATTTTACTGGCTGGGCCTGTGTCAATTGCCGCAAGATGGAGGAAAATGTGTGGCCCGATCCGGCCATCAAGGCGTTGATTGAAGAAGAATTTATCCTGGTGTCATTATATGTAGATGATCGCACCCTGTTACCTGATTCCGCCCGGTTTCTTTTTACGGCTTCTGATGGCAGCAAAAAGGCGATCAAAACAATCGGTGATAAATTCGCCACTTTCCAGGCCGAAAATTTCCAGACCGCTTCCCAACCCTATTACGCCATTGTGAGTGACCAGGAAAAATTACTAACCCGCCCGGTAGCATATACGCCCAATAAAAAGGAATATGAGAACTGGCTGAAATGTGCGCTGAAAGCCTTTAAAGAGTAGTTTAAGGTTTAAGGTTTAAAGTTTAAAGTTGGTTGAATCGGATAGCAGAATGATAGATCTTGAGCTTTGCCGAAAATTCCAAGACCGCATCCCAACACTTTTATGCTACTGAAAGCGGGAAATCCTTTTAAGGTTTAAAGTTTAAAGTCAGTTGAACAGTTATCTAACTTTAAACTTTAAACCTTAAACTTATTCCGTTTGATGCATAAAAAAAGTGCCCCACTTTCGTGGAGCACCAATTAGGCGTCATTCTGGTCCAGCCTTCCGATGACAAGCAAATCAATAAAATCGAATGGAGGAGCAGAATGACAATATCTTAAGCCTTGCTGTTATATCATGTAATATAAGTTGTTGGTTCCGTTCCCTAAAATATTTGTCTGTTAAAATTCATTAAAATTGCACCCTTAATACAATCGTAACGAATGAGGATCAGCTACAGCGCGATTCTTTTTTCAATCATCATTTTGCGCAGGTTGATCAGGCCGTAACGCATTCTTCCAAGTGCAGTATTGATGCTGCAGTTTGTAAGGGAAGCGATTTCCTTAAAACTCAATTCGGCGTAATGACGTAAAATAATTACTTCACGCTGGTCTTCCGGCAACAGGTCGAGCATCTTCCGAACCCGGTCATGACTCTGTCGTTTCATCATTTTTACATCGGCCCCTTCTTCGGTAAAATTAAGGACTTCAAAAATGTCACGGTCATCACTGGTTTTGATCGTCGGCGTACGCTTGATCTTGCGGAAGTGATCTACACACAGGTTGTGCGCGATACGCATGGCCCAAGGCAGGAACTTGCCTTCCTCAGTGTAACGACCGCCCCGAACCGTGTCGATGATTTTAATGAGAACATCTTGGAAGATGTCTTCTGCCAGGTACTTGTCCTTTACGAGGAAAAGGATGGATGTGTACAGCTTATCCTTGTGACGTAGTACAAGGACCTCCAGTGCATGTAAGTCGCCATCTATAAATAGATGAATAAGTTCATGGTCTGTTTTGTGGAGAAGTGATTTCATAAACTTCTACAGTTTTAAAGGTGATAGGATATATGTAATTGGATTTAAAGACTAAGAAAAATTGGGTAGAAGTGTTTTGCTATAGGCAGAATTGAGGTGATTGTTAGTGTATTTTGTACTTATTTAAAAATAGAATAATTTTTGTTAGAACTTTCCGAGGTTGAAATCTTTATTTTTTTTAATATAACAGTATTCATATATTCCGGCAGTACGGGTTATTTGGTTATATGCAAAAAATTCAGCGTTTCTACTCGGTTATCTGATGCAAATCTACGATCCTGTGCTTCTTTTAGATTGACTTTTCTACGATGTTGACATGATTTTAATCAGGTGCCTCACTGACCTACTTTCAAATTACGATCCAAACTGTATAATAGTCTTCGACTGGTAAAGGATTCAAGAGTTAAATTGATTCCAGTCAATTATTTTTGCCGTCACGCAATAATTTCGATATTGTTTTACACAATAAATTAAAACGATTCACTTCGCCAGGTGTTGTAATCACTCAGATTCACGCGATCGGTCAGGAAGCCATAATTTTACCTCAATCGTCGAAGAACAGCAAGCATACTATGAAGAAAATTACTACGGAACCCCTGGTTGCCAATAACAATATCCTGATTAAAGGTGCGCGCACGCATAATCTTAAAAATGTTACGGTTGAAATTCCGCGCGAAAAACTGATTGTCGTAACCGGCGTGTCGGGCTCGGGCAAGTCGTCCCTGACCATCGATACCCTATATGCGGAGGGCCAGCGGCGATATGCCGAAAGCCTCAGCTCCTATGCCCGGCAGTTCCTGATGCGGATGAATAAACCAGATGTTGATTTCATCAAGGGTCTCTGCCCGGCGATTGCCATCGAACAAAAGGTCATTTCCCGGACGCCCCGTTCAACGGTGGGCAGCATGACGGAAGTATATGATTACCTGCGATTGCTGTATGCCCGCATGGGCATCACCCTTTCTCCAGTATCGGGGCAGGTTGTGAAAAAGGACGATGTCGCCGATGTCGTGAATGCCGTCTCGGGCCTTGCAGAAGGCGACCGTGTTCTCTTGCTGGTGCCTTTCAAGCAGCACAAGAACCGCGATATCCGGGAAGACTTGAATATCCTGATGCAGAAAGGCTTTTCCCGCATCTATCACAAAGGCGAAGTGCTGCGCATGGAAGACCTCCTCGAGCAAACGACGCCGATCCTGGAACAGGGGTCCCCCGCACCTGGCAACCAGCCGGTCACCTTTTTACTCATCGACAGGTTGGTCGTGAAAACATTTGACGAAGAGGACCGTCACCGCATCTCCGATTCGGTGGGTACCGCATTTTATGAAGGGGAAGGCGAAGCCTATATTGAAATAAATGGTAAAACAATGCGGCACTTCTCCAATAAATTTGAGCTGGACGGCATCACGTTTGAAGAACCGGTACCAAATCTCTTCTCCTTTAACAACCCTTTTGGTGCCTGCCCGACCTGTGAAGGGTTTTCGCTGGTTTTAGGCATCGATGCAGACCTGGTGATCCCTGACAAACGCCTCAGTGTGTACGAAGGTGCCGTGGCGCCCTGGAAAGGAGAGAAGCTGAGCCGTTGGAAGGATGAGTTCCTGCGTGCAGCCCCAAAATTCAATTTTCCGGTGCATAAACCGATTCTCGATCTTACCGCCGCCCAGTATAAATTACTGTGGGAAGGAAACCAGCATGCCAATGGTATCAATGATTTTTTCAAAGAAGTTGAACAAAACCTGTACAAGGTTCAGTACCGGGTTTTATTAAGCCGGTACCGCGGCCGAACGCTTTGTCCGGACTGCCAGGGATACCGTTTGCGCAAAGAAGCGCTTTATGTGAAGGTCAGCGGGAAACATATTGGCGAGCACTGCGAGATGCCGGTTCGAGACCTGCAGGTATGGTTTAGCCAGTTGACACTGACCGACGCTGAAAAGGCCATTTCGAAACGAATCCTGATCGAAGTAGAAACCAGGATCCGCACCCTGATGGATGTTGGCCTGGGCTACCTGACGCTTAACCGGCTGGCAAATTCTCTTAGCGGTGGTGAAAGCCAGCGCATTCAGCTAACGCGCAGTCTTGGCAGCAATCTTACCAATTCGCTGTATATCCTGGATGAACCTTCCATCGGGCTGCATTCCAGGGATACGGCGCGTTTAATCGCGGTGCTGAAAAATCTCCGCGACCTCGGCAATACGGTTGTCGTAGTGGAACATGATGAAATGATGATGCGGGAGGCCGACCATATTATCGATATGGGTCCGCTGGCGAGCCACCTTGGCGGCGAAGTGGTCGCTGCCGGTGACTATGACTTCATCATCAACGATCCCGACAGCCTTACGGGTAAGTACTTAAAGGGCGAACTGGGCATTATTCCGCCCAAGGCGGTCCGTAAAAAAAGCAGTGCCATCCGCATCACCGGTGCCCGGCAACATAATTTGCAGGATGTGGATGTAGAATTTCCGCTGAACATGTTGTGCGTGGTAAGCGGCGTAAGCGGAAGCGGTAAAACCACGCTGGTTAAACAGATACTCTATCCTGCACTCCAGAAAATGAAGGGCGAAGTGGCGGAAAAGGTTGGCCTGTACAAAACCCTCACCGGGGATGTAGACAGCCTGAGTCAAATTGAAATGATCGATCAGAACCCGATCGGCAAATCCTCCCGCAGCAACCCGGTTACCTATATAAAAGCGTACGACGAGATCAGGGATTTGTTTGCAAAGCAGCCGCTGAGTAAAATGCGTGGCTTCCTGCCCAAACATTTTTCTTTCAACGTAGATGGTGGTCGTTGCGATGCCTGTAAAGGCGAGGGTGAACAGATCGTCGAAATGCAGTTCCTGGCAGATGTGCACCTGACCTGTGAAGTGTGCGGTGGCAAACGTTTTAAGGAGGAGGTGCTCGAAGTGTTGTACAAAGGAAAAAGCATCGCAGATGTCCTCGATCTCAGCGTTGAAGAATCGATTGCGTATTTCGCTGACGAAAAAGAGGTGTGCGCGCGGATTAAACCGTTGAGCGATGTAGGGTTAGGGTACGTAAAGCTGGGCCAGTCTTCCGATACTTTATCCGGCGGGGAGGCACAGCGGGTGAAACTGGCTTCCTTTCTTGGCAAGGGCAAAGGCCAGGGAAATATTCTTTTTATTTTTGACGAACCTACTACCGGCCTTCACTTTCATGATATCAAAAAATTGCTGACTTCGTTCAATGCGCTCATAGAACAAGGCCATTCTATTATTGTCATCGAGCACAATACCGATGTGATCAGGTCTGCCGACTGGGTAATCGATCTCGGTCCTGAAGCGGGCGACGGTGGTGGTCAGGTGATTTATGCAGGCGTGCCTGCCGGGTTAAAGAAGGCACCTTTGAGCCAGACGGGGAAGTATGTGTAAAGCAGTTGGCAGTTTGCAAATTCCAGTTGGCAGTTTGCAATTGGCAGTGGGCAATATTAACTTCACAGCCTACCTACCTCAACCGATCCAAACTTTTGATTAACCGTTCATCTTTATAAATATCCCGCGCCGCCAAAATTAAAAAAATGATCATGGCGATGGGTATCAATCCGCCCCACAGATATGTGCCTGCAAGTAAAGTTTTGGAGGTTTTGTAATGCTCGATAAACCATATTTCCGCGGCAACGATTCCGATCGATAGTAAAACGGCGATCACCGTCAGCTTAAACTGCAGGGTGCGGTTTTTAAACAGGAAAATGCATGCTACCGTAAGCAGTGTGGTGGCTATGATCAACGCGAAAAAGAAAATATTGTCCGTGGCAATTTTGTTTTCTACCAGGTTGGCCGCAATGCGCCCGCTGTATATTGGAACCCTTGTAAGGGCGAAACCGCATGCTGCAGCCAGAATTAACCACACAGTTTGAATACGTTGTAACATACTTGATAATTTCTGGTGCAATATATTTCAAACTAATGAAGATTGCGGCTGCTGTCTAAATTTTCGGTGCTCCTATCTCCGCGCGCCAGCAGCAATAACTATTTTGTTTCCCCGCTTAATTTAGTACTTTAACGCTTAACTTTCCCATTATGGCTCTTGGCAAATTATCCGCGGTATCTGACCTTGACATCATTAATGACCTGCTATCGAACGGTAACCAAAAAAGAAAAGCAGAAGAACAACTGTTTTCGATGTTCTCTTATTTCATCGGCGAAGGGATAAAAAAGTTCTCACTCAGCGAAGATGAATCCTTCGACGTATACTCCGACACCATCCTGGTGACAATCAACAAAATCATCAATGGTTCCTTCGAGGGCCGATCTTCCCTCAAAACCTACGTTTTTCAGATATTTAATAATAAAAGTGTTGACCTGATCCGGAAAAAGACGACTAACAAGAACAGCGTTCACCAGACTCTTTCAATCACGGATAAATTGACCCATCTGTCCGATGCTGCCAAACCGGTTATTCAGCAGATGATTGAACGGTCTGACTGGGAGTTGCTACGAGCAAAACTGAACGGGCTGGGAGAAAATTGCCGCAACCTGTTATTAATGTTCGCTGATGGCCTGACGGACAAGGAGATCGCGGTGGCCTTGGCCTATAAAACGGCTGATGTAGTTAAAACAAGTCGATTAAGATGCCTGGAAAAATTGCGAACCTTATATAAAAGAGAACCATAAATTTTTGATGATGCCAAGTATTGAATATATTGACAGTTATTTTAACGGAGATTTTGGGCCGGAGGAGAAAAAGGTTTTTGACGACCGCATAATGGACGACCGAGTGTTTGCAGAAGAAGTGGCTTTCTACCTGGGTACATTGGAGGCAGCAAGGGCCGAACTGGTCATCGAAAAAAAGAATCGTTTCCTGGAATTGTACCAGCCACAACCGGAAGCAAAAATAAACCCGGGTAGAAATCTTTGGCGTTATGCGGCAGCGGCGGCAATCATTATTGTAGCAGTGGTTGGTGCCTATAATTTTTTAAAACCAACAACCTCCGGTCAACAGCTTGCCACGACGTATATAAGTACTCATTTTACTGGCATGAGCGTACAGATGGACGATAAAGTAAACGCTGTACAGGAAGCGAAAGCACTTTTTAACGACGGGAAGTACCAGCAGGCCCACCAGAAATTTGACCAACTCGTGCAGGCAAACCCCTCCGACGAAGCAGTGCTTCAATTGGCAGGCATCAGCGCGTTGAAAACAGGGGACCTCGACGCGGCGGCGACTTATTTTTCACGGCTGCAGGTTATCCCGGGACTACATGTTAACTATGGAAAATTTTATCACGGCATTACAATATTGAAACGCAACAGGCCAGGAGACCTGGCAGCAGGTAAAAAACTATTGCAGGAAGTAATCGAGGAAGGGCTAGCCGGGAAAGAGGAAGCCACTGAATTTCTCAAACACCTTTAGTTTTTTATCTAAAAATTCCCAGGCATGGCAAAACCAAAGTTTGTCAATCTCAATTACAACTCCAAAAGCCCAAAGCTTGCTGCGGGGCTTCCCCAGGGAAGTTATGTCAATGAATGGGAAGTGACTTTCAAAACGCGACCCACCAAAGCCAGGATCGCGTCTGTGCTGAATAAACTATTGAAGGCCATCTTCGAACATGATTACGATGATTTTAATACAGTAACCATTGAATATGAATGGTCGCGCTGGGTAAATGTTCCCTTCAAATACAGCTTGCATATTTACCGCACGGCCGTTGAAATGAAACCTGCTGAAAAAGCAGCCATTGCAATTCTCAGAAAAAAACGCATAGCGAAATTTATGAAGTCAAACAATACTGCAAACATTACCGGAGCAGTCGACGACGCAGCAGGAACTCCTACGCAACCAGTGGGACCCCGACTGCCGACGCCCGGGGCATTGGCTTTAGGTGGTCCGCTGACAACGGGTCCGCATTTGCCTACGCCACAAGCACTTGCTCAGTCCGGCGGTCCTCAAACCTCGGGGCCACAAATTCCACCACCGCCGGGTACCCTCGCCGTTGACCGGAAAGACCTGGAACCGGTTACCGATCCGCCAACCTTATAAGCGGCGTTCCCGGCAGGTGCGTAATATTGCCGGTAGCGTCACTTCCAAAGAAGTCGTACCTTTTGACGTATTGATAAACCGCAATACGCAGCTGGATGAAAAAGCATCAATCCATCATATTGGTATTACTACTGGTATGTCTGGGTTCAAAGGGTCAATGCCCCGAAACATCGACGCTTTGGAAACGACTGATCTACCTGCGGGATGTCGATAAAAATTTTCCGGCTCAAATTGCTGAATTAACAAAAACACGCGAGAACTATCGCCTGTGTGCCGGGGAGGTAGATTCTACATACGTGTTACTGCTCGAGCGACTCGCAAGAGCATATAGCGAAACAGCCGATTTGAAAAACGCGCTCGCCTGCAACAACCGCGCAATTAAAATCATCAGTGACAACTTTTATAAGCCGGCCATAAACCCGGCTTTTCTTGTAATTTGTTATTACCGGGCTGCAACAATCTATAGTGCACTACGTGGCTCGGCAGATAAAATGAGGGCGTACGACAGTTGCCTTGCCGTTGCCAGGCGTTTGAAAAGGTACGATCAGTATTCATTATATGCCTTGCGGGAAAAAGTATCCTACCTTATAGATGTTGGAGAATATACCGATGCGTTGGAATACGCAACGACCGGTGAATATATTAGCGCACAACTGCCTGCGGAAACCCATAACTCCGCGGTCTCTCCCAAAGAATACGTTGTCAATTTCACCGTTGCCCGTATTAACGTGCTGTTGCTGTTAAAACGATACCAGGAGGCGGAAGTATTGCTGACAAAGGCCATCAGTATATGCGCCGATTCAAAACTGGAAAGATACCTGGGCTCGCTGTATCACCAGTTGGCCGACGCGCAGGCAGGATCCTCTCGGTTCAACGGCGCACTGGTCTACCTCAATCGCGCACTGTATTACAACATTAAATGGGGATATTTGGTCGATTGCAAGGCGGCAACCGCCAACATTGCCTACAACTATTACGTGATTGGAAAAGACTATAAAAAGGCGCTGTACTATTACAACAAAGCACTCTCATACCATAATACCGACAGCCACTACAACAAGGCAGACTCCCTGAATTCCCTGAATATCTTTTCCAATATCGCCGTTGTCTACGGTGTACGAAACATGTTCGATTCAGCGCATTATTTTTTTCAGCGTGCATTCGATCACATCAAATTGGGCACCAATGAAGAAGAGGTGTTGCACAGTTCACTGGATGTTTTTGTACTCAACCAAAAGGTAGAGTACCTCACCAGTTTATTCATCGATAAGGGGGACGTCTTTTTCAACGAATACAAGGTCACTAAAAACAGGTCCAGGCTAACGCAGGCAATCCGGATGTACCGCATCACAGACAGCCTGCTGGAGAAGATCAAATCTGCACAATCAGACATGCAATCGAAATTATTCTGGCGCAATCATACCCACCGGTTGTACGAAAGCGCCATAGAAGCCTGTCTGGTGTCGGGCAACGCCGCCGATGCATTTTACTTTTTTGAAAGGAGCCGGGCGATCCTGTTAAATGACCAGTTGAACGAAAAGAAATGGTTGGGTGAGGATATGATCATGAAACAGGCGGCGCTTGATGCACAGATTTTGCAGATGGATAAGCAGTTAGGCCGTCTTGACCAGCAGTCACGAGCGTTTGCCGACCTGCAAAGCGAACGCCTCGCACGAAAAGAAGAACTGAATGGTTTGAGCAGGCAAATCAGGCAAAAAAATGAACTCCGC
>JBBSSY010000074.1:0-9473 GCA_038241595.1 Chitinophagales bacterium
CAGACTCTACCAGCATGTCTGCATCGGTGATCGCGGTTTTGCCGGTTCCGTCAACAAGCGTAAAGCCCAGCAAAACTGTTTTTTGTTGCGCAGTGGTGCCCGAAATTATCAGGAGCAAACAGGTAACTGATAGAAATAATTGTTTCATGTTGAAGTTTTAAATCACCAGTCGGTTTTCATAACCAGCACGGGTATGATAAAAGATAACAGCCATATAAATAAAAAAACCAGGCGACCTGCGCGCGATAAATCCCTGACAGGTAGGGGATGAAGCACCGACTTGACGAAGTCTATAACCTCGTTTTCTTTTTCAAGCCTTTCATGGTCACCGGCAACCAGGCCAATGGAAGGCAGCACCTGTTGCGCAGCAATTACATCGCGGATTTTCCAGTACTCCTCATCGCTCAGTGCATCAAAACCTTTATCCATGCTGAGGTCTTGCGCAAGCAGCTTTTTACGAACGGCGTTGATCCCGATCTGTTGACGCAAACGCATCACCAGGAAGAATGGAATGATGAGCAGGAACCATTCCCGGTGCAGGATCGCATACCCCGCAATCAGCAAAATAGAACTTCCAATAAATATATCTGACACCAGCCTACGCGAGCCCAGGAACAAGGTCTTCAACAACTGGCCACCATCCAGGGGGTATACCGGCAGCAGGTTCAACAGGTTCAGCAGTACGAAGGCGTACCCCAGGCGACGCAGTAGCTCCTCGCCATAATAACCGGACACATAATACAATAGAATGCCGATCACAATGCCGGGGACCGGGCCTGATAAAAGCACAATCGCCTTTTCTTTCTGCGATATGCGTTCCTTCGAACCGCCGGCAACGGCGCCAACCAGTGGAATAAAGAATATACTAAGATCCTGGTAGTGAAAGCATTTCATGGCAATATAATGACCGGCTTCATGGATCAGTACAATGGCTGCCAGCCAGGCGATTACCTGCCAGTCCCGGCTCAGGAAAAAGTAATAAAAAAGGGCGAATAAAACGATGCTTACGAGAAAAGAGATCACCCGGTTCTTGCCGGTTGGTGTTATAAAACCGGGTTTTGGCGGATAACCGTTTGGTTTTCCCACAAAAATTTCATCACCTGAAAAAGGGGGGCCAAACTGCGGAAGGATGTCATTGGAGTGATTTTCCATCGCTTACGAAGATAGTATAACCATACTTCTCCGATCTTGCAACCTCATCAAAATAAAACGGGAGGGAATTGGTGGTAACAGGCAAAACTTCAGTAGTTTGCAAAAAAAAGGGCCCTCCTGGGAACAGGAGCGCCTCTAACGATTGCTTGCCATATGAAAAATTCTTGCTAGTATTTTTTCTAAAGTTGTATTGATTCTACAACTTATTTTCGAACGAGCCTCTAACGATTTTACCTCAACGATTGTCTTGCTATATGCTTAACCCGTTCTCTTGTACAAATATAAGGTGGGTAAAAGAACGATTATAATCAACTTCTACGTGATATGATTATGTCAAGGAAGGGTTTTATTTTTACAAACCTTTTACAGCATTGTGTTTCAGGATAATTAATTCATTATGTCCAACCGGTTTACAGACCCTTTATATCAGTTGATTCATTCACTGGAAAAATCAGAAAAGCGGAATTTTAAACTGTATATCAAAAGAAGTTCATCCAAGGAAGACCTGAAAATCATCCAATTGTTCGATGCGCTTGACAAATTGCATGATTATGACGAAAAACAGCTGCTGAAAAAGTTGCCCGGCATCGAAAAGCCGCAGCTCTCCAACCTCAAGACGCATCTATACAAGCAACTGCTTGCCAGCCTGCGGCTGTTAAAAAGCACGGAAAACATCGATTCGCAACTCAATGAACAGCTGGATTATGCCCGGATACTATACAACAAAGGGTTGTACCTCCAAAGTCTTCGCATCCTCGAACGCGCCAAGGAAATTGCGCGCGTCAACCACAAATTCAGCTACCTGACCCAGGTTATTACGCTTGAAAAAAAGATCGAAACCCTTCATATCACCCGTAGTATTAAAAATAGGGCAGAGAGCCTGTCGGCCGAAGCGCTGGAAGTGAGTAGCCAGATTGATATGGTGGCCAGGTTGTCGAACCTTGCTTTGCGGTTATATAGCCTGTACATTCAAATTGGCCATGCGCGCAACGAAAAGGATGAAATTGGCGTCACAAAATTCTTCCACGATAACCTGCCGCACGATGCCTACACCCAGCGGGGATTCTACGAACAGCTTTATCTTTATCAAAGCCACTGCTGGTATACTTTTATCTGCCAGAACTTTTTAAGTTACTACCGTCATTCCCAGAAATGGGTGGATCTGTTTCACGACCAGCCCCTGATGATACAGGTTGAAACGGCGCATTACATCAAAGGCATTCACAACTTGCTCAATGCGCATTTCGACCTGCGCAACTTCGAGAAATTTGACACCACCCTGAAAAGATTCGAGGAATTCGCAGCGACGGATATCGCCAACCTGCATGATAACATCCGTATCCAGACCTTCGTATACATCAGCAGTGCGAAGATCAACCAGCACCTGATGATGGGTACTTTCCAGAAAGGGCTTTCGCTGGTGCCGTATGTAGAAGAAAAGCTTCACGAGTATGCCTTGTACCTCGACCGTCACCGCATCCTGGTTTTTAATTATAAAATCGCAATGCTTCATTTTGGCAGCGGAGATTTCGAAACATCTATCGATTATCTTCAGCGAATTATTAACGACCATGTCGATCTCCGCAGCGATCTTCAATGTTATTCACGGCTGCTGCACCTCATGGCACATTATGAACTGGGCAACACGGACCTTACCGAGTATCTCGTTAAATCCGTCTACCGCTTTATGTCGAAAATGCAGAACCTTACCGTAGTGGAAGAGGAGATGTTCCGGTTTTTACGTAATTCATTCAGCATGCCCCGGGTCAAACTCAAGACAGAACTGGAAAAGTTCCTGCAAAAAATAAAACGATTTGAAAAGAGCCGTTTCGAAACGCGGGCATTTGCGTACCTGGATATTATCTCCTGGGTTGAAAGTAAAGTGTACCAGAAACCGATGAGCACGATCATTACGGAAAAATATGACAGCAGTACGCGGAGGATTTCGGGTTAGAAAGCAATCAGCAATCAGCTGTCAGCAATCATCAATCAGTAATTGCGATCAGCCTTGTTCGTGATAGATGCGGTCGACTGAATGGCGGAATTTCTCCAGGACGACTTTTCGTTTGAGACTCATTTTGGGAGTCATTTCACCGCTTTCCACACTCCATTCGTCGGCAAGCAGTTCGAAGCGTTTGATTTGTTCTACGTGGTTAAAAAATTTATTGAAACTTTCCACCAGTTCTTTAAAAAGTTCCAGTACCTGCGGATGATGAATGATATCGGAATTGCTTTGCACAGTAAGATTTTGTTGCCGGAGCCACTCTTTGAGGTTCGGAAAAGACGGCACGATGAGCGCACCGACAAACTTCCTTTCTGCGCCGACAATCATTACCTGTTCCACGTAAACGGATTCCTTTAATTTATTTTCGATGGCCAGCGGTGCAACGTATTTGCCGCCGCTTGTTTTAAAAAGTTCCTTTTTGCGATCTGTAATTTTGAGAAAACGTTCATTGACGATCATGCCGATGTCGCCCGTGGAGTACCAGTCATCCCTGATGCTTTCAGCGGTAAGATGCGGTTGTTTGTAATAGCCCATCATCACGTTGGGGCCCTTACAAAGGATTTCACCGTCCTCCGCAATTTTAACCTGTACGTTGTCGATCAGTGGTCCTACCGAGCCGAACATACGGTCTTTTTCTTCGAACCGGTTTACGCTGATCACCGGCGACGTTTCCGTTAAGCCATAACCTTCCATCACCGTCAGTTTTGCAGCGGTAAAAATGCGTATCAGTCGCACCTGGCATGCGGCGCCACCAGATACGATGCACTTGATCTCGTTGCCCAGGCCTTCCCGCCACTTGTTAAAAATTAATTTGTTGGCGAGCGCCAGCTGCATATTATACACCAGGCCCTGTTTCTGGTTGATTTCGAATTTCATTCCCAGGTCATGGGCCCAATAAAATAGTTTCCTTTTGATGCCGGTCAATTCCATACCCTTGCCCATAATGCGGTCGTACACTTTTTCCAGCAGCCTGGGTACGGTGGTAAAAATATGCGGTTTGACCTCTTTTAGATTTTCGCCGATCGTATCCAATGCCTCCGCATAATACACTGCGGTGCCTTTAAAAAGGTACAGGTAGGTTACCATTCGTTCAAAAATATGGTTCAGTGGCAGGAAGCTGAGTGACCGTAGTCTGTCGCCTGGTGGAAAGCATGGAATGGACGCCATGACATTGCTGATCACGTTGCCATGACTCAGCATCACGCCTTTTGGTGTGCCGGTAGTACCGGAAGTATCAATTATTGTTGCCAGGTCACTGGAACCGATGGTGGACGAGATGTTTTGGACCTTCAGCACGGCATCTGCAGAACTTGCTGCCAGCACTTCTTTCCAGTGACGCGCGTTGGCCACATGTTCAAAGGTAAAGATGTCACGGAGGGCGGGTAAGCGGTCTTTGATGCTTAATACTTTCAGGTACAGGTCTTCGTCGTTGACGAAAACGGCCTTTACCTGCGCATCGGACAGGATATATTCAAGTTCGTTCACGTTGATGGTTGGATAAACCGGGGTGAGTACTGCAGCAATCTGTTGTACCGCAAGATCGAGCATGATCCACTCCGGCCGGTTCTTCGAGATTACCGCGATTTTGTCGCGGCCTTCTGCCGTCATGTCGCCGCCGCCGTAACCCATGTTTAGCATGCCGCCACTGAGATGATTTACCGTGGTGGAAACCTCGCGGGTACTATATTTTTTCCACTGGCCGTTTTCTTTTCCAGCCAGCATGTCGTCCAGCGGATCGGTGTCCAGGTGATAAGCAATACAATCAAATAGTCGAGTCGGCTCTTTCATGTGGCAATAATTAGTTTATCGTTTATAGTTTGTAGTTTATAGTTCTCGAAGTCGCCACCAGAAACTATAAACCACAAAATACAAACTTTCTTCCTCATACCCCATACCCCATACCTCGTACCCAATTTTCACACCATTCATTTAACGACCTGGTAATTCTGCCCAGTTGGTATCTTAAAAACCCGGCCACGCTGGAAGGTGATGAAGTCGTTGTAATTTTCCGCATGGGTGTTGCTCCAGTTCTGGAATGCGGTGAGATTCTGTACGGGGCCAAACAGCCACTGGTTGTAGGCCTCGAACAGGCCGTCTCTCAGCAACTGGCGGTGGTATTCAAACAATCGGTAGGGAAACCTTGCCGCGTATTTGTCATCCCAGTCAAGAAGAAAGCGCGTGCGTATCATCGTTAGTGACTCGGGAGTAATGCCCATCCCGGTCAGCGATGCTTGTTTTGCCATGGAGGTGAGATAAGCCGTGGCAAATTCATTTTTCGTGTTCTGGTTCTTTTTTACGTCGGGGTCGTTAAATAATTTTTTATAACCGTTAAGGATCATGTTTTTTACTTCTATGGTACGGCGGCTGTAGCTTTCCATGTTCACGAAAATTTCGCCGTATAATATGCTCCAGGTTTTATCCGTCGTGAAATAATAATACCGCGCAGCGTTGTAGTAATTGCCCGGGTAGTTGGGATCGGCCTGCATGCCTTTTTCCCACTGCGCGATGGCGCTGTTGTCCTTCCGGTACCACAGCAGTTCACCGTATTCGTTATACAGAACGCCACTCGCGGGGAAGCGTTTGATGCCTTTTTTATAGAGTCTCTCTGATTCCACCCCATCATTCCGGGCGTTGTAAATCATCCCGGCTGTCTGGTAAACGTCCACATCTGCGTCTTTGCGGTCGATCGCCGGTTTAATGGTTTCCAACGCCCGCGCATAGTCTTGCTGTAGGTATAGCGCAAACGCCAGTTCGCGGGTTACCTGAATATTGTCCGGCTCCTGTTGCTGAGCACGGTTTAAAACCATTACGGCATTGGAATAATCGCCGTCTTTCACGTATTTTTTTGATGCGTCCAGTAATGACCTGGTATCTTGCTGGGCAGAAAGAAAACTGGCAGGCATAATCAGCAATGAGAACAGCAGGTATTTTAAGAAAGTCATCGGGTAAATCGTTTTTCCATTATCGCAATTGCAAGCTGCACATTTAACGCATCTGCCGGTCAAATATAAAACTAATATTTTCTTAAAAGATATGGAGGGTGAGAAGCGGTGACAAGGGGGAAGTCGGAAAGACGTTATAACTTAGACCGGCGTTTTATCCTCCGGGAAAATTTCTTTTCGCACCGCGTTTCCGTACATATCATGCACCATAAAATGATCCTGGTCTTTCATGCTATAGGGATAGAAAAACTCGTAAGCAGACTGCCCGTCAGCGTGCTCGACAAACACGGCTATGGCGTCGGACACGTCACCCGTTACGGCGTCACGTGTCCTGACTTCATAAAAAACTGCGATTAACTTATACAAAATGAACGAGGCCTTTAGCTCCGCCTTGATGCGTTCCACCGTTTTTTCAGGGGTGGCCTGCTCATTCGGATCAGGCCTACTGGCGGAAACAAACTCGCCGCCATGGGTAGTAGCACCTGCATACGGGTGAAATTCGCCGTATTTGATCAGCAACTCCTCGGCAAAAGGAAAAAATAGGTTTATCAGTGCCTGTATATCGTCCTGTTCTTTCTGATCCATGTATACGTATTAAAATCAGTTGTAGTGAGCGTGCATGATAAACATGACGGGCCGAAGGCCAGCTCAAAGCTCAAAGCTGATAGCTGACAGCCCAAAAACTCAATCGATCAGGTGCGTCAGCAAACCATCGCGCAGTTTTGGCTCGAACCAGGTACTCTTTGGTGGCATCACATTGCCGCTGTCCGCGATGTCGAACAGCTGCTGGATACTGACAGGAAAGAGTGAAAATGCCACTTTCATCTCACCACTTTTCACGCGCGCTTCCAGCTCCTTCAGGCCGCGAATGCCGCCAACAAAATCAATCCTTGGATCGGTTCGCTGGTCCCTGATCCCGAGTAATTTGTCGAGCAGATTATTTTGCAGGATGGAAACGTCCAGAATACCGATCGGGTCGTTGGTATAGGTGCCTTCCTTTGCGGTCAGCGTATACCAGCTTTTTCCGAGGAACATGCCGAACTGGTGTAAACTGGCTGGATGTACCGCTGCTGATGCTTTGGCAACGATAAAGTCCGCTTCCAGTTTTTTAAGGAAGTCCGCCTCCTCCATATTATTCAGGTCTTTCACCAGCCGGTTGTAATCCATGATGTGCAGCTGGCCTGACGGGAAAAGGGTAGTAAGGAAGAAATTTGCTCCCGGACCGGCTTTTTCCCCGAGCACTTTCCGCACCTTGGTGGCACTGGCGGCACGGTGGTGGCCATCGGCAATATAGGTGTTGGGTACCTGTGATGCAAACAGCGACGTAAGCGCCTGGATCGTCTGGTCGTTGCTGATCACCCAGATCGTATGACGGATGCCATCGTCGGCCGTAAAATCGTACACGGCGGTGTTCTTTTGTTTCCAGCCTTCGATCAATGTTTCAATCTCGTCTACCGTTCGGTAGGCAAGGAAGACGTTGCCTGTCTGCGCGCCAGAAGTTTTAATGTGGTTAATGCGGTCTTCTTCTTTTTCCGGGCGAGTGAATTCATGTTTTTTTATAACATCCTTTTCATAGTCGTCCACAGAAGACCCACATACCAGGCCGGTTTGTGTTCGTCCGTCCATAATAAGCTGGTATACGTAATAACATGATTTGTTCTCCTGGAACAGGATATTACGCTGGCAAAACGCCTTGAGGTTTTCTTTGGCTTTCAGATACACAAGCTCTGCGTGAATGTCGGTGTTTTCAGGCAGGTCTATTTCTGATTTGGTGATGTGCAGGAATGAATTCGGGTTGCCCTGCGCCAGCACTTTGGCTTCCTTACTGTTTAGAACGTCGTAAGGTGGCGATGCCACCTGTTTTGCAAACTGTGCTTCTGGTCTTAATGCTTTGAATGGTGCTATGTTTGCCATTAATGATTGATTAGAATAGTTTGATTAGAATGAGATTAAAATAACTTTATGGGTAGGTAATATGACAGAAACAAGTATCGGTGGCCAGCCAGGCAGGACAAACATGCCGATCTTTTGTCAAGCCAGGCAACTGATGTGTCGTCTGGCAGTAGTGCTTCATGTCTTCCGTTGTCAGCCTTTCGCCTGAGCAAAATGGTTCATCAGGTCAGTTACTGCTACTACGCTTGTTAGCGGCAGCGCATTGTACAAACTTATCCGGAAGCCGCCTACGTAGCGGTGTCCTTTCACCCCGACCATGCCTTCTTTTTTACAGGTTTCCAAAAACTCCTTCTCCAGCGCCGGGTCATCCATGACAAATACCGCGTTCATCTTGCTACGATCCGCGACGTCTACCGTTGGTTTAAAGACCGGCAGTGAATCAAGGGTATTATAAAGCAACTCTGCCTTTTTGTTGTTGACGGATTCGATCGCAGGTATGCCGCCTTGTTCCTTTAGCCAGCGTAGGGTAAGCATACAAACATAGATCGCGAACACGGGTGGTGTATTTAGCATGGAACCGCTCGGGAAATGATTGCGGTAATCGAGCATGGTCGGTAATTTCCGCGTAATGGTGTCGCTCATCGCCTTGTCTATTATCACCAGGTTCACCCCTGCTGCGCCGATGTTTTTTTGCGCGCCTGCATAGATCAGTGAAAACCGGTTAAAGTCAAGCACCGTGCTGAGGATGTCGCTGCTCATGTCCGCAATCAGCGGAACACCTGTTTCGGGCACCTCGTGCATCTGGGTACCTTCAATGGTATTGTTGGTGGTGTAATGAAAGTATTTAGCGTTTGTGGGTACCTGGTAGTTTTTAGGAATGTAGCTGTAGTTCCGGTCTTTGGAACTGGCAACAACATCTACATTGCCAAACTGTTTTGCTTCTTTTATTGCCTTGGTGCCCCATACACCGCAGTCGAGGTAAGCACCGGTTTCACCTTCATTCAACAGGTTCATCGGTACCTGGAAGAACTGGGTTGATGCCCCGCCATGTAAAAACAGAACTTCTTTATTATTGTCCAGTTGCATGAGTTCTTTCACCAGCGAAACAGCCTCGTCCAGGACCGCCTGGAATAACGACGTTCTATGCCCGATTTCAAGAATAGATAAACCGGTACCGTTGAAATTAATAACGGCACGGGAAGCTTCTTCAAAAACCGCTTTCGGCAGTATACTCGGCCCTGCATTGAAATTATGAATCACAGAAATTAATTTGAAAGATGACTCTTTTTAAAATTACGCTGCAAAAGTAGTGCATTCGATTTTAGTGCACACGTTCTGAGCGGTATAGTTTTGTTTTTCTTACTAACAGGGAGAGACAGTTTGCAGTTGGCAGTAGGCCGTTGGGAGTTATACGTATTCAACGGGGAACTTCCAATAGTTAAATGTAAAATGTAAAATTTAAAAAGTAAAAACGAAACATA
>JBBSSY010000075.1:0-9473 GCA_038241595.1 Chitinophagales bacterium
AACAAACAAGACTTTCCAACATAAAAGTTTTCCTGGCGGATGTCCTGATTGACTCGTCCACCCAGTTTGATAAAAACAGGTTTTTGTACGCCCGCAACTGCGCCATCAACCTCAAGGATTATTTTATGAACACGGGCGATAGCCTATATCGGTTTTCGGTAGACGATGTTGAGATCCAGACAATTGCCAATGCAATGACAGTAAAAGGGTTACACTTTGCCCCAAGGTTATCCCGCAGCAACTTTTACAAACGCGTAAAACACCAGCAGGACTTTTTTAATCTTAACATTACACAAGTACTTTTTGAAAGGGTACACTGGTGGGAACTGCTTGCGGAAGAACAGATTGAAACCGGAAACATCTCTCTTCAAAATGGTTCGATTAACATATTTAACGATAAGTCACAGACACCTGACAAGCGCTCCAAAGTTGGCAAGTACCCCCACCAACTTTTGATGAAGTTGGCTATGCCGCTGAAGATTGATACGGTAAATATCAAAAACCTGGATCTGGCTTACACGGAGCTAAACCCGAAATCGGGTGAGGAAGGTACCGTAACCTTCGAAAATGTCCAGGGTATCATTACCCATATCACCAACATGCCGGCAGAAATTAAAATTCATCCTTCAATCCTGGTAAAAGCAACAGCGAGGTTTATGGGCAAATCGCCGCTCTCAGCCGATTTTACCTTCAATTTGCCTAATTATAAAAAAGGAATTTTTAAGGTTCAGGCCAGGGTGGGTGAAGTAGACGCCCAATCGTTGAATAAAATCACCATGCCACTTGGTTTGCTGCAGGTAAACAGTGTACGTATCAAAAGCCTCGACGCCACTATAAGCGGCGACAACTATCGAGCCAGTGGAACCGTAAAGATGATCTATGATGATTTAAAAGTTACCGCCCTGAAGTCGTCCGGGGATACACTTAAAAAACGTGGCCTGCTTAGCTTTGTAGCCAATACCTTCGTCATTAAAAAAGAAAATCCGCGAAATGGCCAGCCACCACGGGTCGAAAATGCCCAATTTACGCGTATCGTTGAGCGCTCGTTCTTTAACCTGGTATGGAAGACGATTTTTACCGGTGCCGGTAAAACGGTGGGTTACAATAAGAAATAATATCGAATCTTTTGTTATTTCGCAGAAATAATTTTCACTGATGAACTATCTTTAAGTAACTTTGCGCTCCCATATTATGGGCTAAGAGATAGTTTCAGGTATATTTTTCCATTCTTATATTTTGTAACTATTTAAGATTCAAGATGTTGATTAGATTCAACAGGTTTTGATTACAGATGTTCGACTAACTTAAAACCGGTTTATTACAATATGTCTTCAACAAATTTGCAAACCAGGATTAGTTTCGGTAAAATTAAAAATTTAGCAGAAACTCCTGACTTACTCGAAGTTCAAATCCAGTCTTTTAAAGAGTTTTTCCAGTTGGAAACCACTCCTGACAAACGCAATATTGAAGGTTTGTTCAGGGTTTTCAAGGAGAATTTTCCTATTACGGACACCCGTAATATTTTCATGCTTGAATTTCTGGATTATTTTATCGATCCGCCACGCTACACCATTGAAGAATGTATGGAGCGCGGATTGACCTATGCGGTTCCTTTGAAGGCGAAACTGCGGTTGAGCTGTAACGATGAGGAACACGTCGATTTCCAGACAATTATCCAGGATGTGTTTTTGGGCAATATCCCATACATGACGCCGCGTGGTACATTCGTGATCAACGGCGCTGAAAGGGTAGTAGTATCCCAACTTCACCGTTCACCGGGCGTATTCTTCGGGCAGTCAGTTCATCCCAACGGAACTAAAATTTACTCAGCCAGGGTTATTCCTTTCAAGGGTGCCTGGATGGAGTTTGCGACGGACATCAATAATGTCATGTTCGCCTATATCGACCGCAAGAAAAAATTCCCGGTCACTACCTTGCTGCGTTCGATCGGGTTTGAAACGGACAAGGACATCCTGGAATTATTCGGGATGGCTCATGAAGTGAAATCGGAACGGAAAGCACTGGAAAAATTCCTCGGCAAAAAACTCGCTGCCCGTGTGTTAAGAACCTGGGTGGAAGATTTTGTGGATGAAGATACCGGAGAAGTGGTTTCTATCGAAAGAAATGAAGTGGTACTCGAACGTGATACCATCCTGACGGAAGAAGCCATTGAAATGATCGTTGAGATGGAAGTGAAGAGTGTATTTATTCAGAAAGAAGAAATGAGCGGAGATTATTCCATCATTTACAATACGCTGAATAAAGATACTTCCAATTCCGAACTCGAAGCGGTACAACACATTTACCGCCAGTTGCGCGGTGCGGATGCACCGGATGATGAAACCGCAAGGGGTATCATCGACAAACTGTTTTTCAGCGACAAACGTTATGACCTGGGTGAAGTAGGCCGTTATAAAATTAATCGCAAGTTAGGCCTGAACTATCCACTCGACCATAAAGTCCTGACGAAAGAAGATATTATTGCCATCATCAAATACCTGGTACTGCTAACCAACGGCAAGTCGGAAATAGATGACATTGATCACCTGAGCAACCGTCGTGTACGTACTGTGGGCGAGCAATTATATGCGCAGTTTGGTGTTGGCCTGGCCCGTATGGCCAGAACGATCCGTGAACGTATGAACGTTCGTGACAATGAAGTATTTACCCCTGTGGACCTGATCAATGCAAGAACGTTGTCTTCGGTGATTAACTCGTTCTTTGGTACTTCGCAGTTGTCCCAATTCCTTGATCAGACGAACCCGTTGTCTGAGATTACGCACAAACGACGCATCTCCGCGCTCGGGCCCGGTGGTTTGAGCAGGGAACGTGCAGGCTTTGAAGTTCGTGACGTACACTACTCCCACTATGGCCGTTTGTGTACCATCGAAACCCCGGAAGGTCCAAATATCGGTTTGATTTCTACTTTGTGTGTACACGCGAAGATCAACGAGATGGGCTTTATTGAAACGCCTTATCGTAAAGTGAATGATGGAAAGGTAGATATGAAGAAACTCACCTACCTGAGTGCTGAAGAAGAAGATACCGCGAAGATCGCGCAGGCGAACTCTACACTGGATGACAAGGGACATTTTATCGAAGATAAAATCGTTTCCCGCCAGACTGGTGACTTCCCGATTCTTGAAAAAGCAGAGGTTGAATATATGGACGTTGCGCCGAACCAGATCGTTGGTTTGAGTGCCTCGTTGATCCCGTTCCTTGAACATGATGATGCCAACCGTGCGTTGATGGGATCAAACATGCAACGCCAGGCCGTTCCTCTTATCAGACCGGAATCACCAATTGTTGGTACCGGATTGGAAGGAAAAGCTGCCCGTGATGCAAGGATCCAAATCCACTCGGAAGGAGATGGTGTAATCGAATTTGTTGATGCCAACGAAATTCATGTTCGCTACACACGCAACGAAACGCAGAAACTGGTAAGTTTTGAAGACGACATGATCGTTTACCGGTTGACTAAATTTATTAAAACCAACCAGGAAACATCAATCAACCTGAAGCCCGCCGTTAAAAAGGGCCAAAAGGTAAAAGAAGGTGACTTCCTGACGGAAGGATACGCAGTACAGGCTGGTGAACTGGCGCTGGGAAGGAATCTTAAAGTGGCCTTCATGCCATGGAAGGGTTACAACTTCGAGGATGCCATCGTGATCAGTGAAAGAGTTGTTCGTGAAGATTTGTTTACATCCATTCATATCTCCGAATACGAACTTGAAGTGCGCGATACCAAACTGGGTGAAGAAGAACTGACGCCGGATATCCCGAACGTTTCTGAAGAAGCAACGAAGGATCTTGATGAGAACGGTATCATCCGCGTAGGCGCCTTTATCAAAGAAGGAGACATCCTGATCGGTAAGATTACTCCGAAAGGAGAAAGTGATCCTACCCCTGAAGAGAAATTGCTTCGTGCCATCTTCGGTGATAAAGCAGGTGACGCGAAAGATGCTTCATTGAAAGCGCCAAACGGTGTGGAAGGTGTTGTTATCGATAAGAAATTGTTCCAGCGCGCCAAGAAAGACAAGAACGGAAAAGTTCGTGAGAAAGCAGCGATTGAAAAACTTGAAAAGGTCCACGAGAAGAATGAACAGGACCTGATCGATCTGCTCCTGAGCAAATTGCAGGTATTGCTGAAGGACTACAACTCCTCTGGTGTAAACAATAATTTCGGTGAAGTGCTGATCGGCAAGGGTGCAAAATTCACACTGAAGAACCTGACTGGCATCGACTACCTCAACGTTAACCCGTTGGGCTGGACCGGTGACAACAAAACTGATGACCTGATCAATACCTTGCTGCATAACTACAGCATTAAGTATAACGAGGAACTCGGTCGTTACAAGAGAGAGAAATTCAACATTTCTATTGGTGATGAATTGCCTGCCGGTGTTTTGAAACTGGCAAAAGTTTATCTCGCGGTAAAACGTAAGTTGAAAGTGGGTGATAAGATGGCGGGTCGACATGGTAATAAGGGCATCGTTGCCAAGATCGTTCGCGCGGAAGACATGCCGTTCCTGGAAGATGGAACACCGGTGGATATCGTACTGAATCCATTGGGCGTACCATCTCGTATGAACCTTGGGCAGATTTACGAAACCGTTCTTGGGTGGGCTGGTGAAAAACTCGGACTAAAATTCGCAACGCCGATCTTCGACGGTGCGAGTGTAGAAGAAATCGCTGATCACATCAAGCAGGCAGGTTTACCAAGCTTCGGTCATACATACCTGTATGACGGTGAAACCGGTGACCGTTTTGACCAGAAAGCGACCGTGGGCATCATTTATATCATCAAATTACACCATATGGTGGATGACAAAATGCACGCACGTTCGATCGGGCCATACAGCTTGATCACACAGCAGCCGCTGGGTGGTAAGGCGCAGTTCGGTGGACAGCGTTTTGGTGAAATGGAAGTTTGGGCATTGGAAGCATACGGTGCATCTAACATCCTGCAGGAATTGTTGACGCTTAAATCAGATGATATCATTGGTCGTGCAAAAACCTATGAAGCCATCGTGAAGGGTGACAACATCCCCAGGGCCGGTATCCCTGAATCGTTTAATGTACTTGTACATGAATTAAGGGGACTGGGACTGGATCTGAAGTTTGATTAATCGAACTGGATTTAATAAATGCAAAAAGCCACTCACATTTGTGAGTGGCTTTTTGCATTATGACGAGGTTGAATTACTTCGTTGGTAATTGGCCGCGCTACCCAAAACGTCCATTATTTTTTCAGTAAATAATCTTTCAGCGTTTCATAGTCTACATCGATTTTAATACTTTTTTTCTGCTGATCCAGTAACGCTACCACTGCAGCTGGCAAGGCAACTTTTGCATCGATCACCGGTTCCACAACGTCGTAAAACTTCACCGGGTGGGCGGTTTCGAGGAAAATGCCTTTGGCATCGCTGTGCGCCGCGAGATAATCTTTAAGGGCAGCATAACCCACCGCGCCATGCGGATCCATCAGGTACTGGTATTTGTCATACACCATTTTAAGCGTCGAAGTGGTCACGGCATCGGTGATACTCACGCTGGTGAGTACCGATTTCAGCGACTTGAACTGGTGTTCGAATAATTCAAGAATGCGTGCAAAGTTGCTCGGGTTACCGACATCCATGGCATTCGATAGCGTAGAGACGGATTTTTTTGGCTCATAGCGGCCAGTTTCGAGGTAGCCGGGTACGATGTCATTCGCGTTGGTCGCCGCAATGAAATGGCTAACGGGCAGGCCCGACCGATGTGCAAGCAATCCTGCACAGATGTTACCGAAATTGCCACTCGGTACGCAGATTACCGGCGGTTGGGACCGGTCTGCCCATTGCTGATACGCGTAGAAATAGTAGAATTGTTGCGGCAGCCAGCGCGCGACATTAATGGAATTTGCAGAAGTCAGGTATACCTGGCTGTTGAGGCCAGTGTCGGCGAACGCCTGTTTTACGAGGGCCTGGCAATCGTCGAAGGTGCCATTTACTTCCAACGCTGTAATATTTTTACCAAGCGTGGTTAACTGGAGTTCCTGCACACTGCTTACTTTGCCCGTAGGGTAGAGGATAACGACATCAATGCCGTCTACATCATAAAAACCATTGGCAACCGCACCGCCGGTATCGCCTGAAGTGGCTACCAGCACCGTGATTTTTTTACCTTCATCTTGTACAAAGTGACCGAGGCAACGGCTCATAAAACGGGCGCCAACATCTTTGAAAGCCAGTGTTGGGCCATGATAAAGTTCTAACGCATAAATGTCGTCATTTACATGCACCAGCGGGATATCGAAAAAAATAGTCTCGCTGATGATGTGGTGCAGTTCGTCCGATGCAATGGTGTCGCCAACATAAGGTTTGATTACCTGGAAAGCAATTTCTTCCTTCGACAATTTGTCGATATTTTCAAAAAACGAAACCGGAAGTTGCGGTATCAACTCCGGGAAGTACAGACCTTTATCTGGCGCCTGTCCTTTGATGGTTGCCTCTTTGAAATCTGCTGCCGGTGAATGATTGTTGGTGCTATGGTATAACATGATAATTTTTTGATGCTGGTACAGGGATCAGGTGACCATTACGTCGACAAAAAACCTGTTGTTCTTACTCGCTGTCGATGATGGTTACGCCTTCCTTGTTGATGGTTGTTACGTAGGTATAATAATCTATACCAATGCCATTAAAGATCTGCTTCATACATTGTTCCACCTCTTTTGCCGTGGATTCTTCTTTACTCAGCATAAAGATGGAAGGCCCCGAGCCCGAAATGCCGCCACCAAGTGCCCCGGCATCTTTACTTTGCTTTTTCACCGCGTTGAAACCCGGGATCAGGATGCTTCGAACCGGTTCGATGATCACATCTTCCAGCGAGCGACTTATCAGTCCGTAATCACTTTTCATCAAACCCGCAACCAGTCCGGCAATATTGCCCCACTGGCGGATTGCGTTTTTGAGCAATACTTCTTTGCGGAGTATCTGGCGGGCGTCGGAAGTTTTAACTTCTATTTGCGGATGAACAACGGTTACAAACATTTCCGGTGCAGGCAGGTCAACCATGTCGAGCGGAAAAATGGAACGAATGAGCACGACGCCGCCGAATATACAGGGTGCGATGTTGTCGGCGTGTTTGACGCCGGACGCCACTTTTTCCCCCGCCATCGCAAAACGTACAAGGTCATTTTTTGAAAATACGTTACCGAGAAGGTGATTCACTGCCACTACGATGCCTGCTGCACTTGCCGCACTGGAACCCAGGCCGCTGCCGGGTTTGATCAGCTTTTGGATGGTGATGTCAAAACCAACCGGGTGACTCAGTTCCTGCATCATAGCGATTAAAGCTCCGCCGGCTACATTTTGTTCGGGAATCGTGGGCAGATCAAATTCGTCGTTGTGACGGATCCGGATACCGGGGGTGTCAGACCGTTCTACCTGCATAATATCCTGCGGGTTGTTCAATGCGAGCCCGAGCACATCAAAACCGCAAACGAGATTGGCAATGCTTGCCGGGCTTGAGACGGTTACCCTGCGCAGTTGTTGAAAGCGATTGTTTTCGGAGTGTATTAAAGGGTCAACCATCTAAAACAGGGTATAATTTGGATTACGAATTGGGCGTACTAACCGGCAGCGCGGATGATATCTGCAAAAACGCCGGAAGCCGTGACTTCTGCGCCGGCGCCCGCACCTTTCACTACGAGTGGTTGTTGGGTGTAACGGTTTGTATAAAATAAAACTACGTTGTCTTTACCGTACAGGTGATAGAAATCGTGATTGGGGTCAATGTGTTGCAAACCAACTTCCGCCTTGCCACTTTCATATTTCGCAACAAACTTCAGTTTCTTGCCGGCCAGGGTTGCTTCTTCATACAACTTTTTAAAATGCGCTTCCTGTTTAGTCATCTCGGTATAAAAATGCTCCACGGAACCTTCCATGCAACTTGCCGGCATAAAAGAATTATTGAGGATCTCTTCCATTTCCATTTTCTCCCCCGATTCCCGTGCGAGGATCATGATCTTGCGCATTACGTCCGTTCCACTCAGGTCGAGGCGTGGATCCGGTTCGGTGTATCCTTCATCCTGTGCCTGCTTTACCACTTCGGCAAACGATTTTTCACCATTGTAATTATTAAATACGAAGTTGAGCGTACCACTCAGTACCGCCTCAATCTTATTGATCTTGTCGCCGCTTCTCAACAGGTCGTTGAGGGTGCCGATCACCGGTAATCCGGCGCCGACATTTGTTTCAAAAAGGAACAGCGCATTGAACTCGCGAGAAAGGTCTTTTAATTTTTTATAGTTCTGGTAAGGCGACGAACAGGCCACTTTATTACAAGCCACAATAGAAATGCTTTTTTGCAGGAGATGGCTGTAACACATTGCGACTTCCGTGTCGGCGGTGACATCTGCAAATACGGTATTGCGAAGATTTTTTGACCTGATGGTTTCGATGAATGGAAGCAAGTCCATTTTTTCACCGGCCTCGAGTGATGTCTTCCAGCTGTTTAGATCAATGCCTTCGTCTTTAAACAGCATGTTGCGGCTGTTGGCAAGACCTATCACCTTAATCTGTAGACGAAGATGTTGCTGCAGGTATTCCTGCTGTTGTTGCAACTGGGCGATCAGTTTACTGCCGACATTGCCGACCCCGATGATAAAAAGATTTATCTGCTTATAGGTGGTTTCAAAAAATTCTTCGTGAAGCACGTTGATCGCCTTTCTAATATCCTGCATCGATACCACGGCGGATATATTTCTTTCAGAAGATCCCTGCGCCATGGCCCGTACGTTTACGCCGTTTCGGCCTATTGCGCCAAACATTTTACCGCTAATGCCAGGATGGCTTTTCATATTATCGCCCACCAGCGCAATGATCGATAAGTTACTTTCAACGATCAGTGGTTGTACTTTGCCGGTTTCTATTTCATAAGCGAATGCATCATCAACCGCATCTTTTGCTTTAGCAGAAAACTTTTGTTCCACGCCAACACAAATTGAATGCTCTGAAGAACCTTGTGTAATCAGTATTACATTGATCCGGTTATTTGCGAGCGCTTCGAACAAACGTTTTGAAAAACCGGGAATGCCTACCATGCCACTGCCTTCCAGGCTTAACAGGGCGATGTTGTTGATGCTGCTGATACCGCGAATGCTGTTGCCATTTTTGGTGGCTTCATTGGTGATGAGGGTGCCGGGCTCTTCCGGTGAAAAAGTGTTTTTTATCCGGACGGGAATACCGTGTTGCAGTACTGGTTGAATGGTTGGCGGGTATATCACTTTTGCGCCAAAATGCGACAGTTCCATCGCTTCCTGGTAGGAAATGTTAGGTATGATCCGCGTGTTTACAACCATTCTCGGGTCGGCGGTCATCATGCCGGAAACATCTGTCCAGATTTCAAGCACAGAGGCATTTACAGCTGCGGCAATGATAGCGGCTGTATAATCCGACCCACCCCTGCCCAGCGTGGTAGTGGCACCG
>JBBSSY010000076.1:0-9434 GCA_038241595.1 Chitinophagales bacterium
ATCAGCTATCAGCTAGGAGCTAGGAGCTATTAATGTCGTTGAGTTAAGAAGTCTAAAAAAAACTATCCTACAATCAATATTCAATGCTCAATATTAAATGAAACCAAGCGGTCAGGCCAAATTTCCGTATTGAGCATTGAACATTGAGCGTTGAATATTGAATATTTTTTTCACTAAACGACTTTGAACCAGCTATGAACAACTTAGCAATCAAAGCATGCTATTACTACTATCTCAAGCTTATCAGCGAAGTAAGCGGGTAACGGAGGTTACGGGAGGCCATCATATCTACTTTTACACTGCCTACGCTGATGGGGCTTTCTACACGCAACGGAACATGGTTGCCATCGTCACTTATCCAGACCGTCATCTTTTCTCCACCCTCGAAAATTGCACCTTTGATGAGCAAGGGTTTAAACTTAATGGCGTTGAACCTGCCATATTTTGTCTTTACTTCTTCCTTGCCCAGGTAACGCAGGTACAAGCTGTATACCTCGTTGCCCAGGTACATCGAAAACGGAATTTTATCATTGACCTTATAGCTGTCAAAATCAATGTTGCGCGCATAATACAGTGAACTCAGCACATCCTGTATGCAATTCGGAACTTTGATGGAACCCTGGTCGCTCACCGCCGTATTGTTTACCTGGTTGAAATTTACGTTCTCGAATTTTTTATACCCGCCCTCGTATACATTGCGGATAAAACGCAACGGCTGCAGGGTAGCGGTATCGATGAAGGTTTCATAGCGGTCGCGTACCTTAAAAAAGCTGTCATAAAACGGGTATGTTTTACCATCGGCGACGATGTGAAATACAGCTTTGTTGTTTATCTGCTCCTGGTTTACCCTAAACGTGGCCTCGCCGGCACTCACATAAATGCCCGCAAGCGTGTAATACACCTTGAACGTGAGCGACTCACCAGATTTGAACGTTCTATTGCGCAAGCCACAGAAATCATCACCTGCATTTAACCGAAAGGAAAACGAACACAACAGAAAGAATACCCATACGGATAACCTCATTTATTTTTAAAGATTTTCGTTCTTAAAATTAATATACTACCTAATAATGCAGGAACAATGAGATTGATGACCCATATACCTACGGATGACGTAATGATGCCGATTTTATTATTACTAAATAAGCCAAATAATTCCAGGCTTACTTCGCCGCGCAAGCCGATTTCTGCCAGTGCAATAGTCGGCACGACTGCCAGTACCAGGAACACGACCGTCATGAGCCAAAAAGCCTGCCATACTGTTACCGTAATTTGCATCAGCCAGAGCATCAGCACGTATTGGCAGGCGAACACCAGGTACCTCCCGAATGACAGGCTTAACACCCGCAACAGTATCCAGAAATCCAACTTTTCAACGACTTCAATGTGAAACGCGAGTCGCGAAGCGCCAGGCAGTTTATCAATCAGTTTCACCAGCCAGTTCAGGCGAAAATACAACAGCGCCGTCACCATTGACATGGCTGCTACGATGTATAGTATCACTTCAAGCCAGAAAGCATATGACGGTGACTTCAGGCGCAGCGCTTCCGATGCATCGGTGGTCAATAAAAATATTAGTCCGCCACAGCCTGTCAGCAAAGTTACCAGGAACTGGCTGATGCTGCCTACCAGTGTTAACGAAATAGCTTTGGTTCGATTGCCTTCTTTTACATAAATGATCCGTCCTCCGTATTCACCTATGCGGTTGGGGGTATTCACCGCGAAGGCCACCCCGGCCAGCGTTCCCTTGAATGCCTTCCACCAGCTCATCGATTCGAGCGGCTTTAGCAATACCTGCCATTTACGTGCTTCGATGCCCCAGTTCACGCCCATCAGAATGACTACCACGGCCAGCATCCAGCTTTGCCGCCCCTGCCACGCTTCTTTGATCTTTTCCCACGAAAGCTCAAGATTGGGTTGATTTTTTACCTGGTGGTATATTGAGAGCGAAAGCCATATAAAGAGAATCGGTCCGAGGAAGTAATTGAAGAAGATTTCGATATTTTTGTTCAGGCGAAGCATTTGCTGGGCCAAAAATAACCTCCTCTTTGCACAACCCGTCTAAAATAATTTTGGGCATCGATCCGGGAACCCTTGTTATGGGCTATGGAATTATTGCCGTAACTAACAATAAAATCGTGCTGCTGGAGATGAATGTGCTGCGGTTAAGCAACAAAAAAGATGCCTATGAGCGGCTGGAAATGATTCATAACCGGGTTGCGGAACTTATCCGTACGTTCAAACCGCAGACCTTCGCGATCGAGGCGCCATTTTTTGGCAAGAACGTACAAAGTATGCTGAAGCTCGGGCGCGCGCAGGGCGTGGCCATCGCGGCCGCCATCCAAGCTTCCCTCCCGGTCACGGAATATTCTCCTAAAAAAGTAAAACAGTCTATTACCGGCAACGGCAATGCAGATAAGGAACAGGTATGGAAGATGTTGCAGCGGATTACGGTGGTAGAGGAACAACCTGAATATTACGATGCTTCCGATGCGCTGGCGGTAGCTGTCTGTCATCACTTTCAAAGCTCATCACCGGTAAATATCAGCAGCGGCAAGTCAAAAGGCTGGGATGAGTTTGTAAAGAAAAATGCGCAAAGGGTGGTGAAGTGAGGAGGATGGATCTTACCAGGGACGAATGTCACGCCACCAAATACTTCCTGATCTGCTCCTGCACAGTCAAAAATTCATCTTTCGACATTATCAATTTCGGGCGGGTGAAGTTAAGGTCGTCTGCGCTGTTGATCGGGGCGAGGTGCATATGTGCATGAGGCACTTCGAGGCCGATTACCGCGATGCCACAGCGATTGCAGTTGAACGCTTTTTCAATCGCTTTAGCAATGGGTTTTGCAAACAACAACATGTGCTGGAGGTATTCCTCCGGCAGATCGAATAAATTATCTGTTTCGATCTTCGGAATTACCAGGGTATGCCCTTTTACCAGCGGGGAAATATCAAGAAAGGCAAAAAATAATTCATCTTCCGCGATCTTGTAAGCGGGAATATGTCCGGCAATGATCTTTGAAAAAATAGTCATAAAAAATTATTTACAGGCACCTGATAAATCGAAAAGCCGGGAATTGCGCCCCGGCTTTTCTATGTTGACTTGAAAATACTGTCAAAGAAAAATATTTTCCACTTTGAATTTCATTTTTCCGTTGGGTGCAACCACTTCCGCCACTTCACCGACGTGCTTGCCAAACAGGCCCTTGCCGATGGGCGAGGTAACCGATATTTTACCGGCTTTGAGATCGGCTTCTTTTTCACCGACCACCTGGTAGGTCACTGACTTCTTGGTCGCCATATTGGTAATAGTAACCCTCGACAACAGGCTCACCTTGCTGATATCGATGTCTTTGGCATCCAGTATACGAACATTTGAAAGTACCCCTTCCATTTGCTGGATTTTGGCTTCCAACATGCCCTGTGCCTCTTTAGCGGCATCATACTCTGCATTTTCTTTCAGGTCACCCTTTTCCCTCGCTTCCCCGATTGCCCGCGAAGCAGCCGGACGTTCCACCGATTTCATGCGGTGTAAATCGACCTTCATTTGCTCAAACGCTTCCTTGGATACGTAGTTGTAATCACTCATAAAACCCCTCCTTTAATTTACAGAGCCTGCTCTGCTGACTTTAGAAAAAAAATACAACGCTTCAGCACTAGCCGGAGCGTTGTATATATACAAATATAAATATATTTTGGAAATAAGAAACCGCGACTTTTGGGGTCGTTAACCCAAAGGCACGAAGGCTTAAAGGAATACAAAGAAACTATAAATTATGCATAAAGAACTATATTTTGATTTTGTATCTGAGGATGGATCGGCAGCCGTCGATCGCATCACCAACGAACAAAGTGACACCTATTTTAATTACCAATACAGTTCAAGCGACCTCGAACGGGACAGGATGATGGTAGCCGAAAAAAGATTCGAAACGTTCAACGAGTTCTGGACCACATTTGTTGAAAATAAACAATGGTTTTGCCTTCACCCACTCTTCATTCATCCCGAACAACGCCCATTCATCAGGGAAAAATTAAAAGCCGTAAACTGGTCATCCGTCAAAGATGAAAAATGGCAGGATATGTACCAGCGGCAATGGAATAAGGTGTTAAACGGCCCGGCGACATATTATAAGCCAATGTGAGCGCCGGCTATGAGCTATCAGCTATTAGCTATCAGCTATGAGAAGAAAGTTTGCAGTTGGCAGTTGGCAATTAAATTATGGTGATCGCGTTCCGCGCTCCAAACTTTCTTCGCCCATACCCCAGACCTCATACCCCATACCCCTTTACAACGTAAATTTCAATTTATCCAAAACCACCTTAGCCATCTTGAAAAAAGCCTCATGGGTGTAGCCGGCGATATGCGGTGTAAGGATCACGTTGGGTTGGGCGGCGAGCCAGTCGAGTTGTTCTTTCTCGGCAGGTGAATAGGTTTCGAGTTTTTCGTTTTCCAACACATCGAGGCCGGCAGCAGTAATTTTTTTATTTTTCAACGCCCGGACGACGGCCGCGGTATCATGAACTTTTCCCCGACAGGCGTTGAAGAAATATGGCGACTGTTGCAGCCCGTTAAAAAAATCATCATCGGCCATGTGGAACGTTTCTTCAGTCAATGGAACGTGAAAGCTGATTACGTCTGCATGCCGCTGGATCTGTTCGAGGTCCACTTCCTTGATGTAGTTGCCTCCGAAATCGAACACATATTTATCATATGCCAACACGGTTACATCAAATGAAGCGAGCAGCTTGGCAAACGCACGACCGGCATTGCCGAAGCCAATGATACCGACCGATTTACCGGTAAGTTCCGTACCGCGGTTTTGTTCCCTGATCCACTTGCCCACTTTCACTTCATCAAAGCTGGTGTTGATGTTGTTCATCAAACTTAACAGCATCCCCAGCACATGTTCTGCCACCGCGTTGCGGTTGCCTTCCGGGCTGCTCACACAGACAATATTTTTCGTTTCAGCATACGGAACATCAATGAGTTCCATACCACTGCCGAGCCTGCCGATCCATTTTAATTTCGGCGCGCGGTCGATGATGTTTTTATCGATCTTCAACCTCGTTGTAACGATCAGTCCGTCAATATCGGTTATTGCTTCCTGTAATTCATCGTACGTAATCTGCGGCTGGTAAATTACTTCGTATCCGTTCCTCTCCAGTTCTTCCTTCATGTAATCGTGAACCTTGGCAGTAATAATTGCTTTTTTACTCATATTGCTTAACGCTGCTGCGCCAGTTAGTAACTCATTCTAAAAGTCAGTGCAGCAAATTGGTGTACATCCAATTCTTCCGCACGTTTTGTAAAAATATCATCATTTAATGTCTCTGCGTCGAACAATCCTTTTAGCCCGTTGCGGAGCATCTTACGCCGCTGATTAAACGCTGTTTTAACCAGGTTGAAAAATGCCTTTTCCGTTTTCATGGGTGTGCTTTTTGCAAGCGGTTTCAACCGGATGACCGCGCTTTTTACATTGGGCGGCGGCGTAAAACTACTTTCGTGCACCTCGAACAGGTATTCGGTTTCAAAAAAAGCCTGTACCAGCACACTGATCAACCCATACACTTTATTACCGGGTTTTGAACAGATACGCAGCGCCACTTCTTTCTGGAACATGCCAATCATATAGTCTACCTGTTCCTTCCAGTCCAGCACCCTGAAAACGATCTGGGTGGAAATATTATAGGGGAAATTACCAATCAGCACAAAGTTCGAATCAAAAGGAACAGGTATGCTCAGGAAATCCGCCTGCATGATTTTGTCTCGTATCCCCGGATATGTTTTGAGGAGATAGGATACTTTTTCCGCATCCAGTTCCACCGCCTTAAAATCGATGTCTTGAATGTCAAGTAAATATTTTGTCAGCGCCCCGGTACCGGGTCCCACCTCCAACAGCCTGGTAAAATCATTTTCCTGCAGGACAGCCACAATTCTACGGCAAATGTTTTCATCATGCAAAAAATGTTGCCCCAGGGATTTCTTTATCGTATACATGCAGGTGCAAAAGTACATTTTCCAGCGCGGAAATAACCCGTCAAAAGTCAATGATTAAAACCGGCACGATCGCGATCACTGCCATAATCTAAATAGGACGTAGAAGCCTGTTTGGGACTTTGTGTCTTGCTTTAAAGCAGAAATCGTACTTTTAATGGATTATTACGCATAACATATGAATCAGCCAGTAAACGATCAACAACAGCCCGCAGTCGGCATTTCCTGTGGCGACCTGAATGGAATCGGTATCGAATTAATCTTAAAAACCATTTCCGATAACCGCCTCCTCGAGGTGTGCACGCCAGTCATCTTTGCCTCCAATAAGGTCATTAACTTCTACCGGAAATCGGTGCAAGACAACAATGTCAGCTACCAGAACCTGAAAGACATTAACCGCATCTATCACCGCCAGGTGAACGTGTTTAATTGCTGGGAAGAAGACGTAGCCATTTTGCCCGGGCAGCTGACTGAAATTGGTGGACAATACGCGATCAAATCACTGATAGCGGCTACCACCGCCCTGAAAGAAAGGAAGATCCAGGCGCTGGTTACCGCACCCATCCATAAAAACAATGTACAGTCGGAATCCTTTAATTTTTCCGGGCATACCCCTTTCCTGAAACATTTTTTTGGCTTGAAGGATGTACTCATGCTGATGACCGCTGAAAATATGCGCGTAGCCGTCGTTACGGAGCACATCCCGATCAAGGATGTGGCGGCACAAATTACCAAAGAGGCTATTATCAGCAAGCTGAATATCCTCCGCGATTCGCTGATCAGGGACTTTGGCATCGACAAACCCAAAATTGCCGTATTGGCACTGAACCCGCATGGTGGTGATGATGGTTTGATCGGTCGGGAGGAAATTGAAATCATTCAACCTGCCATCCATGATTTCAAGCAGAACAACAACATCATTGTGATGGGACCATACCCCGCAGATGCATTTTTTGCCCGCGGTCAGCATGAAAAATTCGATGCCGTCCTGGCCATGTACCACGACCAGGGATTGATTCCGTTTAAATCACTCGCATTTGGAGAAGGAACCAATTTTACGGCCGGCCTTCCGGGTGTCCGCACCTCCCCGGATCACGGAACAGCCTTCGATATCGCCGGCAAAAATATAGCAGACCCATCCTCTTTTATCAGTGCTATTTTTGAAAGTGTGAACATCTATCGCAAAAGGTTGGAATATGCAGAAAACCACCGCAACCCGCTTAAAAAAGTGACCGCCCAGATTATGGCGAATGCTGAAGATGAACGCATCCAGGAAACGATTGACTAAACAACACAACGTAATTATTTAAAGACGGAATCAGCAACCCCTTTATTGATCTTGTAAGTGTTGTAGGTAATTTCCAGCTGACCCTTGTTGCTGTCCATGGTTGATGAGCGTGTCTTTTTCTCGCTACCATCATCATAGTCGAACGTAATGCCCTTCGGCAACTTGTACTCCTTTAGATTAAAGGTAAATACTGCTTTATCAGGCAACGCATAGGCCAGGAACTTGCCATATTGCAATTCTACTTCATAGGTGCCGTTCTCACGGGTAGTGGTACGCGCTTTGAGGATCACTTCGCGTGCTTCATCGATATACAACGTGGAGAGCACCACTTCAGCACTTTCATCCATCGGCAATAACTTGATGACCTGAACGGTAATGCCGTTAAGTTTCTCCGGCTTGCCTGCAATCGCCGTAAACTGATTGTTTGCCATCAGGCTATTGAGGCTCATGCTGGATGCGCCTTTTGGCACCAGCGATATTCCTTTTTCATTCTTGATCTTCAATTTGTCCGGGCTTTTGAAATATACCATTACATCTGCAACAGGTACCTTCAGGAAGGGTACATTTGTTTTCATCACGCCGGTAGCTTCGTAATCGTGCACCTGCTCGATCCGGGCACGAACTTTTTTGAGTAATGCCTCTGCATCCTGCGTAAAAGCAGCAGGCACCAAAAACAATATAACTCCGCATATTAAAAAAAATGATCTCATGGTACTTTCAACTTTATGACAATATATCTTTCTTCCGAAAAATCAATACTGCCGAACCAACAAACAATACAATATAACCTAGCAATACGCCAAGGCTTCGCATAACGGCCGGCAGGTTTTCGATGGAACCAGCAATAGACTGACCTTCCCCGTTAGATTTTGAGTAAAAAAATCCTTTCCAGGCAAGCATATGCGATGTAAACAACCAGGGCTTCACCGTTTTATCGTATAAGGGAATTTGCATTTCAGACAAGATGGTGAACACGATCACAATGCTTATGGTTGACACGATCGGGCCGATTGAATTTTCCGCAAACACCGATAACAGGAAGGCCAGCGCGGCAACGGTTGTAAGCGCCACGGCGGCATACGCGAAGGCCGCGATATAGCGCCACAAAATATCAGACCGTTGCAATTGTTCCACCACGTCATTGCGCGTAATAATCATATCATTTGTACCAAAAAGGGCGATGCTCACCACCAGTGAAAGCAGTGCCATCCAAACCAACAGCATTACTGTGTAAATGACACAGGCTGCGAATTTAGTCAGCATAAATTTCGTGCGGCTGATCGGACGTGTAAGCAACAGGCGCAGCGTACCCATATTGGCCTCACCCGCGATAGAATCCCCGGCGACCAATGCCACCAGCAGCGGCACGTGGATAAGCAATAAATTGAGGATGATGAAGCACACGAGGTAGCCGTTCAAAACAACTTCATAGGGGATCTCCATCGAGTCCTTCATGCCGCCCATGAGAAATTCAAGGTAGGAAACCCCATCTGCTTTAAGCGCTACCTGTACGATAAGTACCATCGCGGCAATGGCAGCAAAGCTGATATAGGTTCGCGGCCGCCTGAATATTTTAAATAATTCAATTTGTAAAAGCGCCCACATATTGTTTGCCGGATGTAATGTGTAAAAAATAATTTTCGAGGGAATTTCTTGTCTGCAGGCTCTGTACCCCGATGCCCGCCTGCACCAGATCCTTGTTCAAATTCGGGATGTCGTTTTTATGCATCCGAAAGGTGAGCGGTTCGCTATAAGGCGTTTGCAGGTATGGCTGCCAGGAGCTGGCTAAAACGAAATTCAGTGCAGCTTCCGGGTTGGTAGTTTCCAGTTGCACGATCGTCCTCGATGGATCAAAAAGATCGTTCGCATCGCCTTCCACTACTTTCCGTCCCTTGTCGATAATCAGCAGGCGGGTCGCAATCTGTTCAATTTCACTGAGCAGGTGAGAAGATACGAGCACCGTTTTTTTAAGGTGACGGCTTAGATGCAGGATGAGGTTACGCATATCCGCGATGCCCTGTGGATCGAGCCCGTTTGTTGGCTCGTCAAGCAGGATCAATCCAGGGTTGTGCACCATGGCTACGGCGATGCCTAATCGCTGTTTCATACCCTGCGAATACGTTTTCACCTTGTGGTCCGCGCGGTC
>JBBSSY010000077.1:0-9405 GCA_038241595.1 Chitinophagales bacterium
AAAAATCAAAGTCGCAAAAAGCAAATCTGCGGATCCGAGCCCGGTTGAAAACAATACAGGCGAAAAAGTACAACCTGTTCCCGGGAAAATCGAGTCGGAAAATTATAATGCGATGAGTGGCATCCAGAGTGAATCTACCAGAGATGATGGTGGTGGAATGAACATTGGGTACATCCATGCCAACGATTGGTTTGAATATAAAGTCAACGTGCAGACTTCAGGTACTTATACAATCAGTTTCCGCACGGCGACGACTTTTGACAACCAGCGTTTCCAGATCAAAAATGACAATGGAAATGTACTGGCAACGGTTGATGTGCCTAAAACTGGTGCCTTTCAAAAATACACCACGTTTACCTATAACCTGAACCTGGATGCGGGTATACAGACCCTTCGGATATATTCGCTGACAGAATTCTGGAACATCAATTGGATGTCTTTTGAATTGGGTACTGCTGGTCGGCCATCTTCGTCCAGTTTTTCACAACATATTGAAGCCGAAGACTATACAAATATGAGCGGAATCGAAACGGAAACCTGTTTTGATTCGAATGGCGGTCTGGATGTGGACTGGATTAATGGAGGGGACTGGATGGATTATTCGTTTACCACGCCATCGGCAGGTACCTATACCATGGCTTTTCGCGTCGCAACCTCTAAAAAAAATCAGCAATTCCAGCTTAAAAATACACGCGGTGATGTATTGAGTACGATAGATGTGACCAATACCGGCGGTTTCCAGGTCTGGTCTACTGTATCTGCAACGGTTACTCTGCCTGCGGGAACGCAAACCCTCAGGATCTATTCATTGTCACAGTTTTGGAACCTCAACTGGCTGCACATTAATAATGGCACAAGTTCGGAAGTTGCCAACAGTGCGCGGATCGCCACGCAGTTGGCGTCTACGCTGTCTGAAATACTGGGTACTTCAGACCAGGTGTCTGTTTCAGTGTACCCTAACCCGGTCAGGGAAAAATTTGTACTGTCTGTAAATAATGCGCTGCGTGGCAAGATGCAGGTGCAGATTGTTGACCAGTCTGGTGCAGTCAGGAAAGCATTTAGTTATACGAAGAATCAAAATGCCATGCAGTTAAGCCTTCCTGCGGCCGGGCTGCCCGCCGGTACATATTATATCCGTACGGTAATCGGCAAATGGCGCGGAATTTCTAAATTGATTAAATTATAAGTGACGATAACATTAAAATACAAAGCCTCCGGCATTCCCGGGGGCTTTTTTATGGCCGCAACATTCCGGCGGCCCGTTCGTCGTCTTATTGCCTTACTTTCATTGTGCTATTTACACTGCCTTTACTAAACCGGCAAGATGGAATACCCCCTCTTACAGATAAAAAATCTTTCTGTTGACTTTAACACCTCGGAAGGCATTGTGCATGCGCTGCATGAGATCGAGGTCAGCGTTCATCGCGGTGAGATTGTGGCGCTGGTCGGCGAATCAGGTTCGGGGAAGTCGGTAACGTCTTTGTCGATCTTACAATTATTGCCGGTGCCGCCGACCCGTTTTAGCAGCGGCCAGGTGCTTTTTTCGAAAGACAATGATGAACCGGTAGACCTGCTTCGACTAAAGGCATCGGAGATCCAACAGATCAGGGGGAATGATATTGCCATGATATTTCAGGAACCCATGACATCACTCAACCCGGTATTTACCTGCGGCGACCAGATCAGGGAGGCCCTGCAGTTGCATCAGAAAATACCCGGTGACGTGGCCAGGCAAAAAACCATCGAGCTTTTTCAAAAGGTACAGCTACCCGACCCGGCGGGCATGTACAGCCGTTACCCGCATCAATTAAGTGGTGGACAAAAACAACGCGTCATGATTGCTATGGCCATGTCCTGCAATCCGTCGTTGCTGATCGCCGACGAACCGACAACCGCTTTGGACGTCACTGTACAAAAGACCATACTGCTGCTGATCAAAGACCTCCAGAAACAATTTAATATGGGGGTTATTTTTATCTCGCACGACCTCGGCATCGTTGCCGAGATTGCCGATCGCGTCGTTGTGATGTACAAGGGAAAGATCGTGGAGCAAGGGAGCGTGTCAAACATCCTGCACCATCCGCAGCACGCCTACACGCGCAGTTTGCTGGCGTGCAGGCCAGCCCTTCATCCAAAAGGGGAACGTTTGCCGGTGGTAAGCGATTTCCTGGAGATGAGTGAGACAGGTGAAATCATCGAGAAAATACAGGCACCTGCATCTGTTTTAAGTACTGCAATCGTGTTGAACGAACCGGCGGGCATGCGGCCCGCTGCGGTAAAAATGATTACCGTGGAAAACCTGAAAGTCTGGTTCCCGGGTAAGAAAGATTTCTTTGGAAAACCCCGTACTTTCACGAAGGCCGTGGATGACGTTAGTTTCGACGTTTTTGAGCAGGAAACACTGGGGCTGGTGGGCGAATCAGGATGCGGCAAAACAACCCTGGGGAGAACGCTTTTACGCCTGGTTGAACCTACCAGCGGTATGATCACCTTTAAAGGAGCGGACCTCCTCAGCTACCCATCTGCACAATTGAGGAAAATGCGGCGGGACATGCAGATCGTGTTCCAGGATCCGTATTCCTCGCTCAACCCCCGAATGACCATCGGCAATGCCATTCAACAGCCATTAACGATGCATGGGATCCTCTCCAGCGAACGCGCGCGCAAGGAACGCGTGATTGACATGCTTGAAAAAGTAAACCTGACAGCAGCTCATTTCAACCGTTATCCGCACGAGTTCAGTGGTGGCCAGCGTCAACGTATTGTGATCGCCCGGGCACTGATCATGGATCCTTCCTTTATTATTTGTGATGAGTCCGTATCCGCACTGGATGTTAGCGTTCAGGCGCAGGTGTTGAACCTTTTAAACGATCTGAAGAAAGAATTCAAATTTACCATCATTTTCATCTCCCACGATCTGTCTGTGGTACGGTATATCAGCGATCGGATTATGGTGATGCACCAGGGAAAGATAGCAGAAACCGGCACGGCGGACCAGGTGTATTACAGCCCGCAATCGGAGTATACCCAAAAGTTGATTCAGTCTATCCCGAAGGTGAAGTGAAGAAGGGTATGGGGTATGGGCTATGAGCTATGAGCTATGAGCTTGTAGCCTAGACACAGCCAATCCTTAAATCGCGACTACGCATTTCCGGTCTGCAGAATATCTACGTTGATGAATGGCAACACCAGTAGTACGTTTGAAGAGAAAAGCATCGGAGAAATATGCCTCGTTACATAGCGGCCAGCTGCACTTTTTGTTGCAATTCCATCACGTTTTCGCGAAAAAGATTATCGGTATCCATAAGGTCTTTTACAGTCTGGCAGGAATGAATAACCGTGGTATGATCCCGACCGCCAAAATGTTCGCCGATCGTTTTTAGAGAATTTTTTGTAAATGCTTTCGCGAGGTACATCGTGATCTGCCTGGCCTGAACGATCTCCCGTTTGCGGGTCTTCTGTAGCAACTTATCGTAAGACACATCGAAATAATCGCAGACCATTTTCTGGATGGTTTCAATCGTTATCTCCTTAGAAGAAGTCTTTACAAAATTGCGAAGGACTTTTTTTGCCAAGTCAAGATCTATTTCTCTTCTGTTAAGCGAAGACTGTGCCAAAAGGGATATCAGCGCGCCTTCCAGCTCACGCACATTGTTGTTGATATTATACGCGAGATACTTCACTACTTCCTTCGGCATTTCCAGTCCATCGTTCTTCATCTTGGTCTCCAGGATCTCGATACGGGTATCATAATCCGGAATCTGTACGTCGGCACTCAGTCCCCATCGGAAGCGGCTTAAGAGACGTTCCTGGACGCCCTCCATATCTTTGGGAGGTTTGTCGGACGTGAGCACGAGCTGCTTGCCAGACTGGTGTAAATGATTAAAGATCGCAAAGAAAGCATCCTGCGAACGTTCGGCACGGTTAAAGAATTGCACGTCGTCGATTATCAGCACATCGATAAGCTGGTAAAAATGTATAAAATCGTTGATGGCATTGTTACGGCCATGATCAACGAACTGGTTGATGAATTTTTCAGAACTCACGTACAACACCACGCGGTTGGGCTGGCACCTTTTCACCTCGTTGCCGATGGCCTGCGCAAGGTGTGTTTTGCCCAGGCCCACACCACCGTATATTACCAGCGGATTGAAAGAATTGGCTCCTGGTTTTTCCGCGACTGTTTTACCGGCGCGACGCGCTACGCGGTTACAATCTCCTTCAATAAAACTATCGAAAGTATAGATTGGATTCAACTGCGGGTCGATCTGCATTTTTTTCAAACCAGGAATGACAAAAGGATTTTTTACCGGGTTGTTAATCACCAGTGGAAAATCCATTTCATTGTTTGAAAAAGTTTTGTAGCCCTGCGCCGGTACATCCATGGTCAACGGTTTATTTTCATGATTGCCACTATCTACCATGATGCGATATTCCAGCTGTGCATCTTTGCCCAGGATCCGGCGTAAAGTCTTAGCCAGCAGGTTCACATAATGCTCTTCCATATACTCATAAAAGAACTGGCTCGGCACCTGGATCACCAAAACACTGTCCTTCAGTTCAACGGCTTTGATCGGTTCAAACCAGGTTTTAAAATGCTGCCATTCTACGATATCCTTGATGATATCGAGACAATTACTCCAGACCTTATCTAAAGTTTTAGGCATTATTCTATGATCGGTTTTATGTTGAATGTAGACTTATTTTGTGAATTGAAAACTTCCATATGATGCAAAGAATCTCTTCAGGTTTTTGTAATGCAGGGGAACGAATATCAACACTTTTTAGTAAAGAAACAATTTTTATTCCCTTGTTTTTTTGAATCTTTGGACAGTGTATAGATTTATACCTTGATATTATTTTGATATAAAATTCGCACCCAATGCACGATGCTTACACAACACATTAAATGTATCACAGGATAGTCAACGAGGACGGATCTTTGCCAGGAAAGCACATACGACAAAGAAATTGTTTTTCAATTTTTTTCTTACATGCTGAAAAAAAAATCGGGAACGCTGCTATTTCCAATATGAGTAAAAATACTCTTTGATTAAATTTTTCCAATCCTTATTTTAATGGTTAAGTGTTTCCGTCAAAATGTTTTATTGCATATACTTCTTACCGAATACATCAAATTCCTGCAAAACCTACCAGTTCCGTGTAACGAAACCCTCGCCAGCAAAGGATTTCATGCGACGATCCCGCTACGGAAAATTTTTATAACAAAATGGTTGCCGGTAATAAGGCACTATAGCGAACGTTGATTCTCAGACTGTTTACGCAAAAAGATAAATCAGCATTTATATTTTTCGTATAATATTTTTCACCCGGTAGCCTGTACAAAAAATATTTGAAATATGATTCATGACCTGACCAGATGCAGGAACTGTCATTTACTGACCAGGTGTCAGGCTCTCAACCGTATAACAAGAAATGCGCCGATAAAACGCCGGCGAATAAAAAAAAGCATTGTAGCGTGCGAGATAAATCTTATTGGAAATTTCGATTTATTTTTACCATGATTTGCGATACCTGGATCGAAGAAGTGGATGCACAATCATGTTTGAATATAAGCTGCTATGCAACAACCTGTAACGTTAAAAATTCTTCCTGCCGAAGCAGACAACGAGGTACTGCTGCGTCGGTACGCAGCAAGTTCACTCGGTGTGGAGGAGGCAGACATCACCGGCTTTTTTTTTGTGAAACGTTCCATAGATGCGCGAGGCAGACAGGTGTGGATCAATTGTACTATACAGGTATTTATCGGCGAGCCATTTTACAAAAGAACAATTCAAAAATTTTTCTTCCGGGATGTCAGTACCTCGTCCGGCACAGCCATTATCATTGGTGCGGGACCGGCGGGACTGTTCGCTGCTTTATCGCTGATTGAAGCCGGCATCAAACCCATTATACTTGAACGCGGCAAAGATATCAGGGCCAGACGCCGTGATCTTGCATTGCTTAATAAAGAAGGCATCGTTCAGCCTGACAGCAACTACTGTTTCGGTGAAGGTGGTGCAGGCACATACAGCGATGGGAAATTATATACCCGCAGCAACAAACGTGGTGATATCAAACGCATACTGGATCTTTTTGTGCAGTTTGGCGCAGATGAAAGGATTTTATACGAGGCGCATCCGCACATAGGTACCAATAAATTGCCACAAATCATCACCAATATCAGTACACAGATCAGGGACTGCGGGGGAGAAATTTTATTTGACGAACGGGTAACCGATTTTATCATCCGCGAGCAGGTGATAACGGGTGTTAAAACTGCCGCCGGCAATACTTTTTCCGGCGATGCCACCATACTTGCAACCGGCCACTCGGCCAGGGATATCTTCCATCTCCTGCATGAAAAGAATATCCTGATCGAATCGAAGCCATTTGCGCTCGGCGTTCGCGTCGAACATCCGCAGGCCCTGATCGACCGCGTTCAATACCATAACGCCGATCGGGGCGATTACCTGCCGCCAGCTTCATACAGCCTGGTGCAACAGGTGGGGAACAGGGGTGTATTTTCTTTTTGCATGTGCCCCGGCGGCATCATTGCTCCTGCGGCGACAAGTCCCGGCGAACTCGTAGTGAACGGGTGGAGCCCGTCGAAAAGAAACAACCCCTTTGCCAATAGCGGCATGGTGGTTTCCGTTGAAACCGCAGATCTTGCCAGGTTACCCGCTGCGCACGGCGCACTTGCCGGACTGCATTTCCAGCAGGCGGTTGAAACACGCGCCTTTGAACAAGGTGGTGGAAACCTTGTTGCACCTGCACAACGAATGGTTGACATGGTGAACAACAAGTCATCTTCCCAGCTTCCGGATTGCTCCTATATTCCCGGCGTTCGTACCGCCCTTATGAAAGAAATCCTGCCCCCTTTTATTTTTAACAGCCTGTGTCGTTCGTTCCAGGAATTTGGCAAGAAGATGAAAGGCTACTATACCAATGAAGCACTGGTAGTTGCCACCGAGTCACGCACATCGTCTCCCGTGCGAATCCCGCGAGATGCCAGCACCCTGCAACATCCGCAGATCAGCCGGCTATACCCGTGCAGTGAAGGAGCCGGATACGCGGGTGGCATCGTAAGCGCTGCCATGGACGGCGAAAATGTAGCCAGGGCGATAGCCGCCGTATTAATCAGTTAACCCATTCGTTGCGGGTGATGCTTATTTACAGGATTTACTTCCTTTCCCGCTGACAAGCAGTTATATTTGGCAATTAAATTTGACGCATGAACCTGCTTGAAGTGACTCATCTCCATAAAAAATTCTCGACGCAACATGCGGTAGACGATATCAGTTTCTCTATTGAAAAAGGCAGTGTCTTCGGCCTGCTTGGTCCGAACGGTGCCGGCAAGACAACGTTGCTTCGGATGATCACGGGCATCTTCTATCCCGATGCAGGTGATATCCTGTTCGAGGGCAGGAAATTCAACCCGGCCATTGATTACCAGAAGATCGGCTACATGCCGGAAGAACGGGGTCTCTACAAAAAAATGAAAATCGGCGAACAGGCGGTTTACCTCGCCCAGCTCAAAGGACTTAGTAAAAACGACGCCATCCAAAAAATCAAAGAGTGGTTCATCAGGTTCGAAATGCAAAGCTGGTGGAACAAAAAAGTGGAGGACCTGAGCAAAGGCATGGGACAGAAACTGCAGTTTGTAATCACCGTGCTGCACGAACCGTCGCTGATCATCCTTGACGAGCCTTTCAGCGGACTCGATCCCGTCAACAGCAACCTCATCAAGGAAGAAATCTACAACCTCGCACGGAAAGGGTGCACCATAATTTTCAGTACACACCGAATGGAACAGGTGGAAGAAATTTGCGACAAGATCATTCTCGTTAACAAGGGTAAAAAAATTCTTGATGGGGCGGTACCAGCCATCAAACAGGATTTTAAAGAGAACTTGTTTGAGATCGGCTTCCGTGCTTTGCCGGCCCTTTTGGACGATCGCTCGTTTGAAGTAGTTGGCAAACGCCGGCATGCGCTGATCGTGCGCATTCATGAAGGCTACAATCCAAATCAAGTATTGCAATATTTTCTCCAGACAGACGCGGCCATTGTTTCTTTCCACGAGATACTGCCGTCGCTGAACGATATTTTTATTAAACTGGTGGAAGGCACACCCCTTGCCCGTCAATTCGAACCCGTAACCGCCTAAAGCGATCTTATGAATAAAGTATGGCTGATCATACAACGCGAATACCTCACCCGCGTTCGCAAACGCTCGTTCCTGTTGCTTACCCTATTGGTACCCGTTATAATCATCGGGTTCTATGCCGGCATGATCGCCATTACCGTCAGCGGCAGCAGCGAAAAGCAACAGGTAGCCGTCATAGATAAAGCAAATCTTTTCCAGGGCAACGCGCCTTCTGGCAATGGTGACATTACTTATGTTTTTGTACCCGACAAATCGGAAGCATCTTTTAAAAACAAGTACAAGGGTCTCGGCTATTCGGGTTTCCTCTTTATTCCGGAAATGGACGTAAAAGCGCCGGGCGGCATCGTGCTGCACAGCAAATCTGCGGTGAGCTTGAGTACAAAATCCAAAATAGAGCGGCAGATTAACAAAGCCATCGAAAACAAACGCATGGGTATTGCCAACATCAATCCTGAACAGTACAAGGCGATCAATTCCGACGTCTCCATCGACAACACTGTTGACTCGGAAACCGGTGGCAAGAAGAGCGTGGCAGGCGTGGCTTTTGCCGTTTCTTTTGCTGCAGGCATACTTATTTACATGATCCTGCTCATCTATGGAACGATGGTGATGCGCGGTGTCATGGAAGAAAAAACAAACCGCATTGCAGAGGTGATCGTAAGTTCTGTCAAACCGTTCCAGCTGATGCTTGGGAAGATCATCGGCATCGGAGCGGTGGGCCTTACGCAGTTCGCCATCTGGATTGTGTTGATGTCGGTGCTTCAATTTGTGATTCCAATGATTTTCCCTTCGTTGTTTCACCAAATGGCAGCGCAGGGTGTTGACCAGGGCGCGGCCATGCAAAATGGCCCCGGTCGTATGCTGCTAACCGTTACAGAGGGCCTGCAATCGCTGAACATTTTTAAAATACTTGCCTGCTTTGTTTTTTATTTCCTGGGGGGGTACCTGATGTATGCCTCTTTATTTGCTGCCGTGGGCAGCGTGGTTAGCGAAGACCAGCAGGAAGCACAACAGCTGGTGTTCCCGATCATGATGCCGATCATACTTGGTTTTGTGATCATGACCAAGGCTGCCAGCGACCCCAACAGCACCCTGGCGGTGTTCGGCAGTATTTTTCCGTTGACGTCGCCCATCGTGATGATGGGCCGCATCACTTATGACGTTCCCTGGTGGCAGCTTTCCTTATCGATGATATTGCTGGTACTAACCTTTTTACTCTTCACCTGGATGACGGCCAA
>JBBSSY010000078.1:0-9280 GCA_038241595.1 Chitinophagales bacterium
AAAAACAGTTTTGCAGGGTTTTACGCTTGTGGACGGAACCGGCAAAGCCGCGATCACCAATGCAGACATGCTGGTAGAATCTGGCAAAATAACAGCTGTTGGCAAACATGGAAGTTTTAAATTGCCAGCTGACGCTACACTGGTAAAGGGAAGCGGAAAAACAATCATTCCGGCGCTGGTGCTCGCCCACGGTCATCTGGGTCAGATCAAAGGCACGAAGCAGGCAGCCGACAATTACACGTCTGAAAATATTCGCAGCCAGCTCCTCAAATACCAGGCATATGGCATCAGCACCATTCTTTCGCTCGGCACGGACCAGGAAATCATTTTCCCCTTGCGAGATTCCTCCAGGCATGGTCAACTGGCCGGCGCCAGGATATACACGGCAGGATACGGGATCAGTATCGCAAATGGTCCGCCACCGCCGGGTTCGCTAACGCCTAAAATTCAGCGTGTGTCGTCTCCGGAAGCCGCGCGCAAGGCGGTTGAGTTGCTGGTTCCGTTAAAACCCGATTTTGTAAAAATTTGGGTGGATGATTTTGGGGGGCAATTTGAGAAAATGCCTTTTGCGATATACCAGGCCGTCATTGAAGAGGCGCACCGAAACGGCCTGCGCGTGGCCGCGCATGTATACTACCTGGAAGATGCCAGGCGGCTGGCCAACCTGGGTGTCGATGTACTGGCGCACAGCATCCGGGACAAAGAGGTGGATGATGACCTGATCCGCGTTATGAAGCAAAAAGGCATCTACTACATTCCCACCCTCACGCTGGATGAATACAATTTCGCTTATGGAGATAACCCGGAGTGGATCAATGATCCGTTTTTTAAAGCCTCGCTGGAGCCCGGCATGTTCGATACGCTAACCAGCGATCGTTATAAGAACAAAATAAAAAATGACCCTGACCTGCAGAAAAAGATTGCTGCATTTAATATGGCCAAACGCAACCTGGTAAAATTATTCCGTGCTGGCATCCCGGTTGCCATGGGCACCGACTCCGGCGCACAACCAGTAAGAACGCAGGGCTTTAGCGAACACCTGGAATTGCAACTCATGGTTGAATCAGGCATACCCCCTATAGATGTGCTGCGGATAGCCACCATGAATGGCGCTGTTATGTTGCGGGAAGGAAAAAATTATGGCAGCCTGACCCCGGGCAAGCAAGCCGACTTCATTATTCTGACAGGAAACCCGGTGCAAGACATCAAACAAACAACATCTATTGAATCTGTTTGGAGAGATGGTGTTAAGGTCAGTGGTGGCAAGCCCGGTAAAAGTTAGTCCCCTGGTTGGTCAGAGATAGGTGATCCCTTTGTATTCTCCGTGATTGTAAAAAAATGGGGCAAATTCCGTTTCCAGCAATTCGCATCCCGCCTGGGTGGTATTACAGGTTGCCTGCCCGAAAATGCTTGCGATCGAAGTATCGGCGGCATCACGCCCGGTAGCAATCTTTACAAGTCCATTCAGAGGGGCCAGTTTGGTGGCGTCGAAGAGGATCCACTCACCCCCCAGGTTGGCTTCAAAACAGGCGTGAAAATCAGGCGGCATTAACTGGTAGGCATAACCGGTAAAGTAGCGGGCAGGAATGGTCAGCGCCCGGCAAAGCGCTATACCCAGGTGTGCAAAGTCGCGGCATACACCTGCCCGTTCAGTGACCGTATCGCAGGCAGACGTTTCCGAGTTGGTAGACCCACTTAGGTATTCGATGCTTCTGTGGATCCAGTCGGTAACCGCGATTACCTTTTCAAACGGGTTTTTGATGGAGCCGAATTTGTTATTGGCCAGCCGGTATAATTTATCTGACTGGCAATACCTGCTTGGATGCAGATAAATAAATTCCGAAGTATCAAGTCGGGATACCGACGTTTCCTCCAGGTCTTTTAAATCGATGAATTTAAACGAATTATCTACGGTTGCCTGGTATGTAATGGATAAGTCTGATTCCATGGGCGCCTCGATGCGTATAAACCGATTTTCGCCGTGGACGGAAACCAGTTCTTCCCCTTTCATATATGGATTGATGGTAAAAATTTCTTCCAGTACGGACTGGTGTGGCGTTCTCAGGGCGTGGATATTCATGATCATGGTGCTTGGCGCATCCACGTGGTATGTCAAATCCGCATTTACCTTTAATTTCATCGGGTATATATTGTGCGAGTGTTAAGTCAATTTATCAAAAGGAAAATCCATCCAGTCGTCCGGGATATTATCCAGTGCATTTTTTAACTCCAGGGCCCATTGCGAAGAGATCGGTTCCAGGTCCTTTTTTTCATAGCGGTGTTCCGCGATCATAAAACTGTCTCTTTTATACAGGATGACGTCGATCGGGAAGTCTACGTTATTGGAACTGACCCTGGTTGAATCGAATGACAGGAAGCCGCTTTTTAATGCCTGTCGCATCGATGAGTCTTCGGTTACTGTTCGGTTGAGAATGGCCTTTCCATGACCGGAATTACCGATCACGACAAATGGTGCACCCTGCCCGAGTTCTACCCAGTTGCCTTCGGGATATAGAAGAAACAGCTTATGTTCCTCATCATCTTTTAATTGTCCGCCGATGATGGTATTGAGGTCGAATTTAAAGCCGGCCCTTTCCAGTGTGTTCTTATCTTCATCTGCTACACGCTTCACCTGTTCTCCAAAAGCGTTTACCGCTTTATACAACTTGTTGTGTTCCTCCATTTCCACCAGTTCCTTAAAATATACGATTGCTTTGTCGCGCACAGACCGCAAACCGCTTGTCATGATAAAAAGCGAGTAGTTTTCACGTTGTTCGACAAAAAGCTTTTTTTTAATGGTGGTATCGGTACCGGATGTAATTCGTGTGTCTGCAATGGCCACCAGGCCTGCTTTCACTTTAATTCCTAAACAGTAAGTCATGTTATTATTGCTATCTCAATGTAAACGCCGAATATAACAAAACTTGCACGTTCACTATACAGATTAGACGATGGAAGGCGGTAATCGTTTTTACGCCAGGCCTGGATCTACCTGGTGCTTGCCGGTGTGGTCACCTGTTTTTCGTCGTTGTTTGCTTTCAGAGCGTTGAAATTGGGAGATACTGCCGTAGTGTCATCGCAGGAGCGCCTATCGCTTGTATGTGCGGTTATTTTTGCCGTGGTGTTTTTAAAAGAAAGTTTGAACTGGAAAGAGGTTACCGGGCGCGTTGCTGATGGTAACCGGCGCAATTTTGGTGGCGATGTCGAGGCAGGGTAGTTAGTCAACATCAATAAAAGACCAGGCGCATGATATAAGATCATGCGCCTGCAGGGCATGGTAGGTACGTAGAAAATTAGTCCATCAGGTTTAAATATTTTTGAACAGACGCATAATTATTCCAGTCTACCGTAGAGGTGGCCTGGCGGGCATTGGCACCACCTGGAATCAATATATAGCGGTACTGAAGTGATTTCGCTCCGGTAGAACTTGTACGGGTAGATAAATTTATGTTGGCATCCACCTCAATGCCTCCTGTCGCAAAGTAAGGCTGTACGATTACGCCGCCATCAAAATAGGGAAGTGGGACTACCAGGGGGTTGGTGCTTGAACCAAGATTCATATACACCTTGATTTCGCCCGAATTGACGATGGCGGCAGTGAGCTTTGGCGCATTGATCTGGGTAAACCAGAGGCTGTCGGGAAGCGAGGTCGTATCCACCCGGAACGTTGCATCCAGCCAGGCTGAATAAATCACATTTGCTGTACCCGTGTCTCCCTTGGGTCCCGCTACACCGGCGGTACCGGCGGCACCGTTAGTACCTTGCGGACCAGCAGGGCCGGCAGGGCCTGTAGCTCCATCCTTTGCGCAGGATGCAAATAATAGTACAGTAAGAAATACGCCCCAGGAGAGTACGGTTGTCGACATCTTTTTCATGAACTTCAATTTTGGGTTTTTAGATTTTTATTTGATGGTAACTAACACTAAATCCTTAACAACAGGATGGATTTGAAGCAATATAACAAACTGTCGGGATATTTCCTTCACCGGCTGCTAACATTTGGAAGACCTGCGTTCCTTCAAATAGTTTGAGTGGGTCAAATTTCTTTTTATAGTAAGATGTTTGACCGCGCCGCTAAATGCACCCGCTACACAGATCAAAATGAACCCGATTGGTTATATTGCAGCACATATCTTGCACCTGATTTAGAAATATTTATTTTTTATATGGCATCCGTTTCAACAAATTTTCCGAGGGTTTTGATAATAGGTGGCGGCTTCGCCGGTCTTGAACTGGCAATTAGTTTACAGGACCAGCAGGTGGAAGTGGCGCTCGTTGACCGCCATAATTACCATACTTTCCAACCGCTGTTGTACCAGGTGGCAACCGGTGCACTGGAAGCGGAAACGATTGCCTTTCCGATCAGGCGTATTTTTCAGACTCATTCCAATTTAAAATTCCTGCTGGCCAATGTGCTGCAGATAAAGCCTGAAACAAATTCGATTGATACCTCGATCGGAGAGATGTCGTACGATTACCTTGTACTTGCTACCGGGGCGACCACCAATTTTTTTGGTGACAAACAACTGGAACATTTTACGATGGGTATGAAATCGATACCGGAAGCGCTAAACCTGCGCAGTATGATCCTGCAGAGCCTGGAGGGTGCCGTTACAGAAAAAGATCCTGTTGAAAAAGAAGAGTTGATGACGTTCGTAATTGTTGGGGGCGGGCCAACCGGCGCTGAACTCGCCGGTGCCCTGGCGGAATTTAAAAATCATGTACTCGATAAGGATTATCCCTCGCTTGATCCTAAAGACATGCGGGTGTTCATCGTGGAAAGCAAACCCAATGTACTCGAGGTAATGTCGGAGGAGGCTTCGGCTGCGGCGAAAAAATTCCTCGAAGATCTGGGCGTTATCATTTACAACGGCGTGCGTGTGAAAAGTTTTGATGGCGAAAGTTTGCTAATCAACAACGGTGTCATCATTAAAACACGCAATGTACTTTGGGCTGCCGGCGTTACCGGGGAATTTCCCGAAGGCATATCACCGGAATTAATTGTGGCTGGCCACCGCATCCAGACAGATGAGATAAACCGCATCCAAGGGCACACAAATATTTTTGCCATCGGCGATGTATCGGCAATAATCACCCCTGAAACACCAAACGGCCACCCGGGTGTGGCGCAGGTGGCCATCCAGCAGGGAAAACATCTGGCAAAAAACCTGCTGGCGATGGCCGCCGGAAAAGAACCTACCCCATTTGTATACAACGACAAGGGTTCGCTGGCAACCATCGGCAGGAACAAGGCAGTCGCCGACCTGGGTACATTTAAAACGCAGGGATTTACCGCCTGGCTGCTCTGGTGTTTCGTCCACCTCTTCACCCTGATTGGCGCAAAAAACAGAGTGATCGTTTTCATCGGCTGGTGTTCAAAATATTTCACGTACAACAGCTCTACGCGCCTCATCATCCGCCCTTTTAACCGCGAGATTATGCGGGAGGATACGGCGACAAAGTGAGTTTGTAGTTTATGGTTTGTAGTTTATGGTTAGTTGCTTAGTTTACTGAATAACCCAACCATTCAATCATAAACCATAAACTACTAACAGTTTATGGCTAATTAATCAGTTAACTAGACTGGAAACAGAACTATAAACCATAAACCACAAACTATAAACTTATATCTTCGTTGATGAAACACTACGCCGATCTCTACCGCCTCGAGTTACTTAATAACATCGTTCCATTTTGGGAAAAACATTCAAAAGATTCCGAGCATGGCGGGTACTTTACCTGTCTCGACCAGTTCGGAAATGTGTTCGACACCGATAAGTTTATGTGGCTTCAGGGCAGGGAGGTATGGTGTTTCAGCATGCTCTATGATAAGGTGGACAATAAGCCGGAATGGCTGGCAATGGCGCGCCATGGCGCCGATTTTATGCAAAAGCATGGCCGGGACGCCGCGGGCAACTGGTACTTTTCACTTAACCAGGCCGGTGAGCCGTTGATACAACCCTACAATATTTTCAGCGACTGCTTCGCCACGATGGCTTTCGCCGCACTGCATAAAATAGACCCGCAACCGGTTTATAAAGAAATTGCCGAATCCACATTTTCGAATATACTCGCCCGTAAAGACAACCCGAAAGGCTTCTATAACAAGGCATATCCGGGCACGAGGCCGCTGAAAAATTTCGCCTTGCCAATGATCCTCTGCAACCTCGCACTGGAGATGGAACACATCATCGGGGCAGACCGTGTGAACGCGCTCATACCAGACGTGCTGCACGAAGTGATGGATGTTTTTTATCGCCCCGATAAAGGAATCGTTGTAGAAAATGTGCTTCCCGACGGCTCGTTGAGTGACAGCTTCGAAGGAAGACTGCTCAATCCCGGACACGCCATTGAAGCCATGTGGTTCATCATGGATCTCGGCAAACGCATGAACAACCGTGCACTGATCGACAAGGCCTGTGCCATCATGCTGAGTATGATCGAATACGGCTGGGACAAAGAATACGGCGGCATATTTTATTTTCTGGACCTCGAAGGACGGCCGCCTCAACAACTCGAGTGGGATCAGAAACTCTGGTGGGTTCATATGGAAACACTCGTGGCGCTGGCAAAAGGATATGCGCTGACAAAGAATCCTTCCTGCAAAAAATGGTTTGACATTATCCACGAATACAGCTGGAGTAAATTTAAGGATCCCTTGTACCCGGAATGGTTTGGTTACCTCAACCGCCGCGGAGAAGTGCTGCTTTCTTTAAAAGGCGGGAAGTGGAAGGGATGCTTTCATTATCCCCGTGCGATGTACCAGGTTTGGAAGACACTCGAAAGTATGGAAGACTAATTTTTATATTTAACACTCAATGTCAATAGCTCCCCTACCCGCTAACATCACCCAACCCGCCGCTACGTCAGACCAACGATATGTACCGGCCTTGCTTTCGCTGGCGGTATTGTATTTCATGAACGGATTTATAACCTGTTTAAATGATACGCTGGTGCCGTTTTTTAAAAGCGGGTTCACATTGAGTTACGCAGCTTCTTCGCTGGTACAGTTTTATTTTTTTCTTACCTATGCGCTCATGTCCTTTCCTGCAGGCAAAATTGTAGAACGGGTGGGTTATAAAAATGGGATGGTATTGGGGTTTTCCGTGGCGGCTTTTGGCGCATTGCTGTTTGTACCCGCAGCGAGCCTGCATGTCTACGAGATCTTCCTCGCCGCGTTGTTTGTACTGGCAATCGGTATTGTGATTTTGCAGGTGTCGTCTAATCCGTATATCACGGTACTCGGACCAGCTAATACAGCTTCCTCCCGGCTAACGCTTATACAGGCGGTGGGTTCGATCGGTACCACGCTGGCGCCGATTTTCGGCGCGCGGTACATCCTGTCGCGGTTACAGGAATCAGGCGAGTCGAGCGACGCTGTAAAGTATCCCTATATCGGTATTGCGGTATTGTTGCTCTGCATTGCAGCCGTGGTGTACAAACTTAAACTTCCCGATGTACAGGCGCCCACCACCGGGGCAGATCAACTGCCGACCTCGAACAAGACCCGCATTTTTTCTTTTCGCAACCTGTCCTTCGGTGCCTGGGCCATTTTTGCGTATGTAGGCGCCGAGGTGTCTATCGGAACTTTTCTTACAAATTATATTGCTGACAGTTTGCAGCTCCCGGTGAAAGACGCCAACAGTTATGTATCGTTTTACTGGGGCGGTATGTTGGCCGGCCGCCTGGTGGGTTCGTACCTGTTAAAATATATCAAACCATCGTACGTGCTCGTCACCTGTGCAGTGGCAGCCATCGGCATGATCATCCTCTCCATCAACTCCTCAGGCGCAGTGGCAGCGTGGACGATGATCAGCGCGGGCGTTTTCAACTCGGTGATGTTCGCCATCATTTTTTCGCTGTCGGTAAAAGGCCTTGGAAAATTAACTACGCGGGCCTCAGGCATCCTTTCGACAGCGATCGTAGGTGGCGCCATTATTCCATTTACCCAGGGACTGGTGAAAGATCATTATAGCTGGAGTATTTCATTTCTCATCCCACTGGTATGTTACGCATATATTCTGTTTTACGGACTGAACGGGTATAAACCCCGGGCAGCATTAAAAGCAACCTGATACAACATGAAAAGACGCCATTTTTTGGGAAATTTAACACTGGGGTCAGGTGCGCTTACTATCGGCGGCCTCGGCAGTCTTGCATTTGTTTCGAGATCTGCCATGAATCGTGCCGACAAAGACAGACCCGAAGAATACAACGCCGACCTCGTCATTGCCGGTGGCGGCGTTGGGGCATGTGCGGCTGCGCTCGCCGCGTTGCGCAACGGGCTGCGGGTGATTATGACGGAAGAAACCGACTGGATCGGCGGGCAGCTTACTTCCCAGGGTGTTCCGCCCGACGAACACCCCTGGATTGAAACGCATGGCGCCACCAGGCTATACCGGGCATACCGTCAGGGCGTGCGCGCCTATTATAAAAACAACTATCCGCTTACCGATGCGGCTAGAAATAACGCGGCGTTAAACCCAGGAAACGGCACCGTATCGAAGCTATGTCATGAACCGCGGGTTTCACTGGCTGTATTGCTTGACATGTTTGCCCCTCACCTCAGTTCAGGCAAACTAATCCTGTTGCTTGAACACCGCGTCCGTGCGGCAGACGTAACCGGTAATAAAATACGGTTAGTCAAGGCCGTTAGTATCCGTACCGGCAGGGAAACGGGGCTGAGTGCTCCTTACTTCATCGACGCCACCGAACTGGGTGAACTGCTGCCATTATCGGGCACCGAATTTGTTACCGGTACGGAGTCACGGCAACAAACAGCCGAACTACACGCCCCGGAGAAAGCCGACCCGGAAAACAACCAGGCGTTTACCGCATGTTTTGCGATGGACTATGAGGCCGGCGCCGACCATGTGCAGGATAAACCTGCTGAATATAATTTCTGGCGGAACTTTGTACCCGCTTTAACGCCCCCATGGCCAGGTAAACTCCTTGACCTGAGTTATTCAAACCCTGCCACGCTGGCGAGAAAACAACTAGGCTTTAACCCGGATGGCAGCAAAACGGGTGAATATTTAAACCTGTGGAATTACCGCCGGATTATTGCCAAAGCTAATTTTACGCCGGGTCATTACGTGGGTGATATCACCGATGTTAACTGGCCGCAGAATGACTATACCCTGGGCAACCTGGTAGGTGCCAGCGACCGTGAATTCAATAAGCACGTCGCCCGTTCCAAACAATTAAGTTTGTCACTACTCTACTGGCTGCAGACCGAAACACCCAGGCCGGACGGAGGGATGGGCTGGAAGGGACTGCG
>JBBSSY010000079.1:0-9271 GCA_038241595.1 Chitinophagales bacterium
ATCAGCACGTTTGTTTTTTATATTAAGACCATTTTCTTAATGTAGCGCCTCTGCGATATCCACTTTGACACGCCATCTCCAATATTTTCTGTAAAAGGTTCATCATTTCCATGGAATACCATTTTATTATGCGGTCATCGTATATTTCAAAGCCGTTTAATCTTTACACTAAATAAACCTTCAAATGAAATCACATTTCCTGTTTTTTGCAGCATTCATCTCCATGGCTGTTCTTTCTTCCTGCACCAAAGAAAACATTCCCACAGCTCCGGACGTATTGAAAGATTATACGGTTCCCGGACTGTATGTTGGAACTTATTCAGCGGTTACCGCTCCGGCCCAGGGAAATCTTTTTTATAGCTTTGTCGTATACACCGATGGTGTATTGGTAACAAGGGGTAAGGCTCCGGATAATAAAGGCATACTGCAGGATTATTACGCAAAAGGCACCTGGACGCTTGCGAGTGACAGCACCTTCAACGGAACCATCGTAACCATCACTACGGGCGGTGGCGGATTACCGACAACCCAGGCCATCACGGCTAAATTTTCCAGGACTACCGGGCACTTAACTGCTGGAACCTGGAAGGACACCATTAATCCAAATGGAACTGGTCATAATGGTAGTTTTTCAACGATGACACGGGTTGATTAAAATTCGAATTGACCAGATTTTATAAATTATTTCAAGCCCTGGCTGTCATGCCGGGGCTTTTAACGTGAACGATACAATTTTTCTAATAAAGCTGGATACCGAATAATTCACATCATCTTGTAAAAATGCGGCCGATTGCGCATGATCATGGGTGCTAGTCTCCATAATTGCAAGGTGTTCTTCGCGAGGGCCTTCACCAGTTTCCAATCTCCCAGCGGGTTTGACCCATGGAACAGGCGGTCAAAAAAACTCGCCAGGAAAAATACAGGCACAGCCAGCGTGACATTCAGCAACTGGAAAAGAAACCAACCGACGCCATACTGTTTGCGGATGCGCAGGTGATTTGATACCAACAGCTGCAGGCCTTTTTTATCATAGAGGTTGTTATACCCTTTATACGCCGCACCGGTGTTTTCGTTGGTGACCTCGCCCTGCAGGTGTATCATCCTGATTTCACCGTAAATACAGAGCGGCCCTGCGAGCCGCAACCGGCTGCACCATTCGGTTTCTTCGGCAAAGAGGAAAAAATCTTCATCCATCAGTCCGGCCACCGCGATGGCGGATTTTTTAACCATCAGGAACGCGCCGTTGATCCAGTCGACGATTTCTTCTTCTCCCGGGATATCGACATGCGGCGTTTTCGCACTGAACAGCCGCGCGACGCCTTTAAGCCATTTTCCGTAATAGGGAAGCGGCAAGAGGTGGTTGATGCCGCCTTTCATAAAATAATTGCCGGAGATCTGGAGACTCCTGTCAGTATTCAGCAATTGTACGCTGCAGGCGACGCAGGATGAATGCATAAACCGTGAAAAACAGCGGTCGATGGCATCATCCACTACGATGGTGTCGGGATTGAGCAGCAATATGGTGTCGCCGGTGGCGGCACGGATGCCGGCGTTGTTCGCGCGGGCAAAACCGGCGTTGTAATTTATATTAATCCACTGAACAAAAGGGAAGACCGCCAGGATGAATTGCTGGCTGTCGTCGCGCGAATCATTGTCCACGACGATCCATTCAAAGGCGGCACCTGACTCGAATTGCATGGCGCTGCCTATCGCCTGCAAGATGTATGACGCAGAACGGTAGTTGACAATGATGATGGATAGCTTATTCATGCCCGGAAATAAAAGCAGCCGCTTTTTTGGCAATATTGCCCCAGTAAAATTTTTCGAAGAACTTCGCCGGGATCATCATGTCCGGCTGCCTGGCCGCAGTCGTCATCTCCTGCGCGAACAAGGGCCAGTCGTCGTTGGCTACGATGGTGAGTTTGTTGCCGGTGTCTGCTGCGGCAACGCCAATGCTCCCGTTAAATGTGGAGACGGCCCGGGCATTGAAACCTAGTGCCTCCACCAGTTTTGTTTTGATACCGCCGCCGTCGATCACCGGGTTGATAAAAACATCGGCACCTTTGAAATACACGGTGATGTCGTCCACGAAACCGGCATAGACGATGTTTTTATCCGCATAAGCCTCCAGGTTGTTCATCGAGGGCGGCAAGCCCTTGCCACAGATGATGATGGTATAAGGTGATGACATTTGCAACAACAGCGGGTTGATCTTTTCCAGGATCGTAGACACCGCATCGTAATTGGGTTGATAATCGAGGGAGCCATTGAACAGAAAGATCGTATGATCGGGAGCAATCGCGTGTGTCGCTTGCAGCATGGCTTTACACTGTCGTTTTTATTCAAATGACGGTTCCGCATCGAAATCGATTCCATAGGTGATGACGGTACAGGAATGTTCGCTTACCCCAAACCGTTCGCGTGCATACTGCAGGTCATCTTCCTGGATAAAAAGATTATAGTCCGCCAGCCGGTGCGTGAGTTGTTCATAAAACCACAGGATCTTCCACCACCATTTACCCAGCGTTTTCCAGCGTTCGGATTCAATATTCTGTGAATGGATAATTAGTTTGATGCCGGTAAACCATTTGAGCAAGATGCCCAGCCAGCCGTAATAAGGATGCTCGAGCATCAGGTGAGTAGCCTGGTATTTCCGGCACAACCGCATCATGGTAAAAAGATACAGCGGGTTAATATAACGGGATGGCGCATCCGATAAAGTATTCAGTAGCGTATAGCCATGCGCGCAAGCGGGATCATTACTTTTAACGGTGACGGCCGTCAGCTCGTTGTATTTTGAGAAATACGCGTTAAAAAGCGCAATGTTTTTTTGTCCGCCGGCGCGGGCAGGAAATATCTTATAGGGAATTATCGACAGTACGCGCGTCATTTATATAACGGTACTGCTTCGTTTATATTCAAAATAAATCATTGCGATCACACCCAGGTACATCAGGATGGAAAACACCATGGTGATCTTGTCGCCCACGATCACTGACCTTGGTTCGAACCTGAATTCGATGAGGTGTTGCCCGGCCGGCACCGTCATGCCGCGGAGCACGTAGTCCACCCGACCAAATTCCACCTTTTTATCGTCGATAAAGGCGTTCCAGCCGTAAGGATAGTACACCTCGCTAAAAACAGCGAACTGGGTGGTTGCCGCGTTTGAGCGATAGCTGATTTTATCGTTCAGGTTTTCGATGAGCTGGATGCTGGCGTTCGAGTCGTAGACCGGGGAAGCGGTTACGATATGTTTAAAACGCTGGTCGATCACCACGCTGTCTTTTGTATTCAGCGTATTGAGCAGGTTCATTTCCTCGTCAGCATTTTTTGCATATTCGATGCCTTTTACAAACCAGGCGTTGCCGTTGGCATCGGGGTTGATATGCGCTTCTGGTTGCTGGTTGGCGGGGTTGGCGCTGATGAAATAACGCGTGTTAAGCATGCCGAAGACCTGCATGTTGCCACGCGACAGTTGCCGTTCGATGATGTCCTGGTACAACGCCAGTTTTGCCGGGCTGTACCCACCGACAGACTGGTGGAAGTACGAAGTACGTGAATCGCTAAACGGACCCGATGCGGCGGTCTGGTCGAATACGCGGAATGATTTGGTGGTATCCGCCTTGATCTGCAGGTCGGCCTGCGTGGGCGTAAAGACCGATTCAAAATCGGAGGCCTCTATAAAATTGTCATTGTTCAGGTAACGCTTTCCAACATTCAGGAGATCGAACGAGCTCAGCAGCACGAGTACCGCCATCGCGACGGTGGCCTGTACCCTGTTTTTAAGGTAGAGCCAGATGGCGCCGGCGGCGAGGGCGATCAATATAATGGTCCGTAATAAATCTTTCCCAAACACGCTTTGCCGGTCGGCACGAATGCCGGCCATCAGCGATTTGGCAAAGTCTTCTGCCTGCTGCTGCATGGCGGCCGATGGCTGCTGCCCCTTGGCCTGTTGTTGCAGCATCTGTGACGCATAGTTTTGCCTGATGCCGGCATCGCTCTGGCCAATATAATCGGAGGTAAAGTAGATAAGGGCCAGGATCAACAGCACGGCACCCGTAATCATCCCCGACAGCCGCAGTGCTTTGAACAATACTTCTTTATTCATCTTGCCAAACAATACATCGTTGGCGCCCAGGCAGGCGATCACGACAAATCCGAGTTGTGGAATCACCAGCGCCATGGTGACGGCGCGGAATTTATTATATAAAGGAAGATGGTCGTATAAAAAATAGTTGACACCGGGCAGGCTCTTGCCCCAGGCTAGAACGATGCCGATGATGCAGGCGCTGATGATGCCGATCGTTAGCCAGTCCCGACGCAGGGTCATTCCCAAAATCATAAGAAAACAAATGACCGCTCCCAGGTAAACCGGACCGGAAGTGCCTGGCTGGTTGCCCCAGTACACATAGGCATTGGCAGCCTGCAACGCATAATCTTCGGGCGCACCGGCTTCCTGTATTCTCTCCGCGAATGTTGATTCGCCCGGTTGAAGCAGGGCACCTCCGCTACCACCGCCATACATGCCCGGCACGATCAGGGTGAATGTTTCGCCGATGCCGTAACTGTATTGAAACGCGTAATCTTTATCGAGGCCACCCTTGCTTTTGTTGGCCTGGTTGGTGGTATCGGTTAGCTCGGAGCGGCCACCACGCATGGTTTCTTTTACGAGTTCATTCGTTGGCCAGATCGTGACGATATTGATCGCGATCGCCACGCCGCCTGCCAGCAATGCCAGCAATCCCGAGGTGATGACGTGCTTACCCTCATTGTTCTTCAGGCTGTGGATCGTAAAGCCGATGCCGATGCACAATGCGGTAATCAGGGTATAATAGGCGATCTGGATATGGTTGTAGGATAACATCTGCGCCGCAAAGAGGGCGAGCAGCACCGTTCCCGTCAGGTACCTTTTTTTAAAGATCAGTAACAGCGCGCCGATGACGGCCGGTGCATAGGCGATACAAATCATCTGCGTATCATGTCCTACGGCTACAATAATGGGGTCGAACGTGGAATACGCATAGGCGATGCCACCCAGCACCCCCAGCCAGGGGTTCACCCGCAAAACCATCAATAAAAAATACATGAGGAGGCAGGCCAGGAAAAAGAAGTTGATTGGTTTGGGCAGCCAAAGCGTTGTCAGCTGGTGCAAATAATTGATGGAAATTTTATTAGGCGTTTCCATAGCCGTCTGGTAGGTCGGCATGCCGCTGAACATATTGGTGATCCAGTAGGGCATGTGCCCGTACTTTTCCTTAAACTCGAACGACTGTTGTGCCATCCCCCGCCAGCCCTGGATGTCATGCTGCGCCACCACTTTTCCTTCCAGGGCAGGGCGGCAATAGATTACCGATACCACCAGGAAAACCACCACGGCTATAATATGAGGAACCGCCCTTTTCAGTAAAGAATTCATACACGCTCATTAAATTCCCGCAAAATAATGGTTTTTTAAGGAGAATCGGGGATTTTGAAACGCCTCGTATGGTTATATGCGGCTTGCCGCGTATATTGATGCATCTATGAAACTGCTGGTATTCTTGTCGCGGGTAAGTTTTGTGTACAACCTGTGCATGGTCGCGATCATGGGTATGCGTTATTTCAACTGGGTGCCTGCAAAAACGCTTCAGTCCACGGGCCTCGTGGAAGGTTTCTTCTTAGCGATTGTACTGAATGCGGTACTCGTCATTTGGTTACTTGTTTTGATGAGCAGGAGCGGCCTGCGTTCCCTTCCGCCGCCGGCCTGGTTGTTTATCTTTATCACGATGTGCTTTATTTTTCAACTTTACCTGATAGTGAAATGAATCCTACTATATTCAAAGACCGGCCAACGCAACTGTTTGTCGCTTTTACCGCATTCTTCGTGGCCAATGCGCTGATAGCGGAATGCATCGGCGGCAAGATCTTTTCCCTTGAAAAAGTGCTGGGTATCGCGCCGCTCAATTTTTCATTGTTCGGCCAGACGGGTTTGGCATTTAACCTCACCTGCGGCGTATTGTTATGGCCGCTGGAGTTTGTGATCACCGACATCGTGAATGAATATTTCGGACCGAAGGCAGTCAGGCGTATTTCATTCATCGCGGTGTCGCTGATCATCTATGCCTTTATCATGTTTTACCTGGCGATTCACATTCCGGCGGCAGACTTCTGGCTCGGCTCCCGCGCGGGCGATGGCATCAGCAACATGCAGGTGGCCTTTAATGGCATCTTCGGACAGGGCATGTGGATTATCGCAGGCAGCCTGGTCGCTTTTTTGGTTAGCCAGATCGTGGATGTCACCGTGTTTCACCGCATCAAGGCCGCTACCGGTGAAAAATGGATCTGGCTGCGTGCCACCGGTTCCACGGTGGTCTCGCAACTGATCGACAGTTTCATCGTGTTATTTATTGCCTTTAAAATTGGTAATAACTGGAGCTGGCAGCTGGTGCTGGCGATCTGCCTCGTTAATTATTCTTATAAATTTGTCATGGCGGTGGTGCTCACCCCGTTAATCTATTTGCTGGAACGCATGATCGAAAACTTCCTGGGTAAAGAAGTAGCGATGCAGATGAAACAGGCAGCAATGGGGAAGTAAGTTTAAGGTTTAAGTGATAAATAGCATAACATAGGTAACACTTTTGGTCGTAGCAGAACATCGGTAACACATTTTTAGTTCTTTGACATAAAATGCTGATAATCATTCAAAAATCGAATGAACGAACATCAGCAAAGACAAGAGGCCGTAAATCGGTATTTCAAAGGTGAAAAGGTGACATCTATTGCTTCTATTTTAAGTCGAAGCCGCAAATGGGTACACTGTTGGATCAATCGTTATAAAGCTAATCCAACCAGCGAAAACTGGTATAAAGATGAGAGCAAGGTTCCCAAGAAAACACCCCAGACCCTGGACGGTTTTATCGAGCAGCAAATTCTTTCCATTCGTAATGATTTGCTTAAAGAGAAGATGAGTCAGATAGGTGCTGTATCCATTCAATACGAATGTGCAAAACGAGGAATCGATCCTCCACCTGCCGTGTGGACCATCAATCGGGTGATTGCAAAACATGGATTAGTTAAAAAGGGAAAATTTCAAAGCACACCGAAAGAATACCCGGATTTGTTTTGGCATACTCATCAAATGGATTTGGTAGGGCCCCGTTATATAAAAGGGGACGGAAAGTTTTACAGCATTAACCTCATTGATGTGACCACACGAAGTTGTTTTGTAAAAGCAGCACGAACCAAATCATCAGACGAGATTGTTGAAGCCATTGCGTTGTATTGGAAAATACATGGATTACCGGATGCTTTACAACTGGATAACGAATTGTCTTTTCGAGGCAGTAACCGCTACCCGCGCAGCTTTGGAGCTGTAATACGTTTTGCACTTAGTCAAGGGGTGGCTGTCGTTTTTATCCCGGTAGCAGAGCCTTGGCGTAATGGCATCATTGAAAAGTTTAACCACACATATCAGAAAAGATTTCTGCAAGCCTATACCTTCAAAAGCTTGGAGGAACTGTCCGCTCACGAACAGGCTTTTACTGATTTTCATAACACGCATCATCGATACAGTACACTAGGTCAGAAAACACCCAATGAAATGAGGAATACATTTCCATCGCCGATTTATTATAATGGTACCATTCATTTAAATAAGAAAATTCCCCTCAACCAAGGAAGCATTTATTTCATTCGATATATAAGAAGCGATCTCCAACTGTATATGCCTAATGAAACATTTACAGTCCTTAAGGAGTTAAAATATAGCTATGTAGTAGCTGAAATCAATATCATAAACTGCAGCTTGGTAATACGCCAAAATGGGGAAATCAAGCAAATAATACCTTATATAATACCACCTGAGTGGTAGCCTTCTTGTCAAATATGTCAAAGAACTAAAACAAAAGTGTTACCTATGTTGTGCTACGAATTCGACCCTTAAGCGCCCCCATGGGGGCAAACTTTTTGACCTAAGTCTTAAGAAAACTCAAAAAGTGTTACCTATGTCATGCTATACGACACTTAAACTTTAAACCTTAAACTGATTTTGTCCACCCCTGTGGATAAGTTGTCGGTGATAAATCCATTCGTACACCCGAAATTTAGTGGGCAAAAGGTAGTCGCGATCGAGTTTGTGCGCGGCAACATGCTGTGATTTAAATCCTGCCGAAAATGGAAGAAACTCGAGAAATATCGGCCCTGTTCCACCTGATTGATGACCCGGATACGGAAGTATTTACAACGGTAAGTGAGCGCCTTGTGTCTTTTGGCAAACACATTATACCAAATCTTGAAAATCTCTGGGAAAATACGCCCGACGAAGAAGTACAGGAACGGATCGAAATGATCATCCACCGGCTGCATTTCCGTGATCTCAGCGCTGAACTGGCAAAATGGGTCAGGCAGCCCGAACCGGATTTACTGATGGGGGCCATGTTGATCTGCAAGTTTCAATATCCCGAATTGGTGATACCGACCGTGATGCGGGAGATCGAAAAGATCCGGCGCAACATCTGGCTTGAACTAAACAGTTACCTTACGGCGCTGGAGCAAACGAATGTCATCACAACCATTCTATATGGTTATTACAACCTGAAAGGTATTGAAGTGGCGTACAAAGAGCCCAACGACTTCCTGCTTAATAAAGTACTGGATGCAAAAAAAGGCAATGCTGTCAGTAATGGAATTTTGTACCTGATCATGTGTGAACTGCTTGATGTACCCATTCACGCGGTAAAAATTCCCAGGCAGTTTATTCTTGGTTTTTTTGATGGTGCCGGTCTTGATACCGAAGGTGAATATGCCGATCTCTGGAAAGACATCCAGTTTTATGTGGATCCAACCAGCGGGCAAATGTTTTCACACAAAGACGTGGATACCTACTTCCACCGTATTTCCGTCACGCCTGTCGCGTCCTATTTCAAACCGTTGAGCAACCAGCGTATCATCCAGTTTCTACTGGAAGAATTGTCAAAATGCTTCGACGACGAAAAGAATCATTATAAACAAATCGAACTGCTGCAACTGGTGATGTTGCTGAATATCGAGTAGGTACCGGCTATCAGCTTTCAGCTATCAGCTATCAGCTATGAGCCAGAAAAAGTAATGCGCGATTCATTGGTATTTCTTTCTTTCTCAGAAATTGCTGATGGATACCTACGCGGTGGCAATAACCAGCAGTTAACCATTAATGTACTACTTTCGTACGTCAACTTTAGCTGATAGCTGATAGCTGATAGCTGATAGCTGATAGCTGATAGCTGATAGCTGATAGCTGATAGCTAATCGCTGA
>JBBSSY010000080.1:0-9243 GCA_038241595.1 Chitinophagales bacterium
CCGGGTCAAAGTTAATTATTTCCGGTTAATCGAATAAAATCGCCGGATCATGCGGTATGGGTGATCAATTTTCGCAGGAGGTTAAGGGCATTGTTTGCCGTCAATTCAATATTGCGTCGGCGGTCGAAACGAAAGTTGAATTTTTGCACAACCTGTTCCTCCCTTGACGCAACGCAGACCCAGACGGTGCCAACCGGTTTTTCGTCGGTGCCGCCCAGTGGTCCCATTACCCCGCTTACGGCAATGACATAGTCCGTATTTAGTGCCAGGCGTGCGCCGCTGGCCATTTGCCGGACCGTATCTTCACTGACAGCGCCCGCAATAGCGAGGGTATCAGCGGATACTTGCAGGAGGTTTGTTTTTACTTCATTGGCATAACTCACGATGCTGCCTTTAAAGAAAGCAGAAGAACCGCTTTCCGCCGTAAGTATATGGGCGATGTAGCCGCCGGTGCAGCTTTCTGCCGTGCCGAGGGTTTTTTGTTGTGATTTCAGCAGTTTGCCAACGACTACCTGCATGGAGTCATCTTCATCCGTTACGAGGTAGGCGCCTACCAGCGCTTTTAACCGGTTGAATTGCTCATCCACTGTTGATTCGATCGTTTGTTTGTCGCTCGCAGTGCCGGTTAAACGCAGCCTGACCATGCCGTAGTTGGGCAGGTAGGCCAATTTGATGGATGCGGGCATGGCCGTTTCAAAATCCTCGATCAGTTCTGCCAGAAATGATTCGCCAACGCCGGCAGTTAACAGGGTACGCGAATAAATGAATGGCATGGTGAAGTAGGCGGGTAGCCGCGGGATGATATAGTCGGTCATCATCCCCTTCATTTCATGCGGCACGCCGGGCATGCTGACAAAAACTTTGCCCCCTTTTTCGAACCACATACCCGGTGCCGTTCCCCGATTGTTCTGGATAACGGTACAGGAATCCGGTACTTCTGCCTGTTTGAGGTTGCGGTCGATCATGGGCCGGTTAAGACGTGCAAAAATCTCCTGCACATTTTTGAGCGCGCCGGCATCCACGACCAGGTTGCCGCCAAAATAGTCGCACAATACGGGTTTGGTGATGTCGTCGGCGGTAGGTCCAAGACCGCCGGTGATCAGGATGAGCTGTGCATGTTTGCTTTCTTCATCAAGGGTGCTGATAATCTCTTCGCGTACGTCGCCGATCGCCACCCGCCGCCGGACCCAAACGCCGGCCTTGTTTAATTCAGTGGCCATCCAGGCGCTATTGGTGTCGATGACCTGGCCGATAAGTAGTTCGTCGCCGATGGTTATGATACTGGCATTAACGGTATGTTGATTCATATAAGGATGCTTCTGGTATAAACGTAGAACAAACGAGTAATAGATCCGTTGGGTGATTGTTTGAAGTTAACGATCACATCAACGCCGCTAAGATATAATAGAATGATGAAATGAGTCGGCGGTGGGTGGGAGCGGGTGATGATAAGTCATCGGGAGAATCAGTGCGTGTAGCCGATTATAATAATTGGATAGATTTGCCGTAAATTAATACAGATGAAAAAAGGGTTTTTCGTGATTTTGTGGTCGCTGGCGGTTTTGGACGTTTTTCCGCAGGGTGCCTGGCCGGCTTTGGGAACGGCGGTGCAAAAACTGGCGGCAGACAGCCAGCTCAAACATGCAACGTTTGGCTTTTACGTGGTGGATCAGCAAAGTGGTAAAGTATTGTATGATCACCTCGGGGAAACCGGGCTCGCGCCTGCAAGTTGCCAGAAGGTAATTACCAGCGTGGCCGCGCTTGATCTGCTTGGGCCGGCGTACCGTTTCCAGACAACGCTTTCTTATGCAGGCACCGTTCATGGGAGCATCCTGTCAGGTGATCTCATCATCGCCGGCAGCGGTGATCCAACGCTGGGCAGTCCGCGATGGGCTTACACCAAAGAATCAAGCGTCTTACCCGTATGGATAAGCGAAGTAAAAAAAGCGGGGATAAAAAATATCACCGGAAGCATTTATGCCGATCCGGGTGGCTGGGGAACCACGACGATTCCTGACGGGTGGATTTGGCAGGACATGGGCAACTATTATGGTGCGGGCGCGTCGGTGCTTAACTGGCGCGAAAATCAATATGATGTCCGGTTAAAATCTGGCCGGCAAATCGGAGATACCTGTACCATTGTATCGTTAAATCCGCCACTGCCTGGCATTTCGCTGGTATCTGAGGTGCTGACCGCCGCAAGGGGAACCGGTGATCATGCGTTTATTTACCTGCCGCCACAGGCAACGAGTGGTGTTATTCGCGGTACGATCCCTGCCGGGGAGACCGCATTCTCTATTTCCGGGTCACTGCCCGATCCCGGTCAGCAGTTGGGTAACGAACTGGCAGCATCCCTTTCCCGGTCAGGTATTCCTGTCAGTTTTGAAAATCAAAATAAAAGAGCCGCCGGCGACAATTCAACAATGCTAAGTACTATACTTTCGCCGCCCCTTGACAGCATCAACTACTGGTTTCTCAAGAAAAGTGTCAACCTTTATGGCGAGGCGCTGGTTAAAACCATCGGTTTCAAGAATGGTGGAGAGGCTACTACCGAAAAGGGAGTTGGTATTGTTCAATATTTCTGGAGCAAGCGCGGGGTGGAGAAGTCATCCATCCAGATCATCGATGGCAGCGGGTTGTCGCCGCAAAATCGTGTTACCGCGCATGCACTGGTGACGGTGATGCAATATGCGAGGACGCGTCCGTGGTTCAACGCTTTCCAGCAGGCGCTGCCTGAAATCAATGGTATAATGATGAAGAGTGGTTCCATCGGCGGTGCGCGCAGTTATACGGGTTATATTAGCGCAAAAGACGGGAAGGCGTATACCTTTGCTTTCATCATTAATAATTATGATGGATCCGCCAGTGAGATCCAGCGGAAAATGTGGAAGGTGCTCGATGTGCTGAAGTGAGCCAGCTAAGAGCAGTTAGCAGTTAGCAGTTAGCAGTCAGCTATCAGCTATCAGCTATCAGCTATGAGCTATGAGCTATGGGCTGTGAGCGATCAGCAGTCAGCAGTCAGCAATCAGCAATCAGCAGTCAGCAATCAGTAAATAGCTGTCACTTTTAATGTAGACTAAGGCCAGTGTTTACAAATGATCTTACACGGGTTTGATTAATGAATATCTTTAAAAAAATTATTTTGTTATGGTTGATCAGACTTTTAAGAATCATACGCGGATTGTTCCGGTATGGCACGTCGTTATTTCGTTGCTTATTTTAGGTGGACTGGTGGGTGCTGTTGTTAATCTTATAGACTCCTGGCACAATCCTAATAATCTCTACAGCGCGTCGCTGATCCTGCTGGTGATGGTTGTTCTCCTGATGTTTTATGTATTTATCCGCAGTTTTCCGCTGAAGGCGCAGGATCGTGCGATTCGTGCGGAAGAGAACCTCAGGCATTATGTGTTGACGGGAAAACTGCTCGATTCCAGGCTTCGGATGGGCCAGGTTGTTGCGTTGCGTTTTGCACCCGATGACGAGTTCCCGGCACTCGTTCACCAGGCAGCCGAGCAGAACATGCCGCCCAAAGAAATTAAAAAAGCGATTCGGAATTGGAAGGGAGACTACTATAGGATTTGAGGGGAGGAGCACTCATTCTGCATTCAGCAATCAGCAATCAGCTGGTCAAGGTCGTTAGTCAAGCAGTCTTGAAAAAAATATTCAATAGTCAATATTCAACGCTCAATATTCAATAAAAACCAGGCGGTCAGGCCGTATTCTCCTTATTGGTCATTGAATATTGAGCATTGAATACTGATTATTTTTCTTAACTAAACGATCTGTAATCAGCTGTCAGCGGCAAGCTCGGACCGATCAGGCCAAACTTCATCCACCAGCTACTTGAAAATACGGCGCCAGCGCTTCACGCAACGCCTCCGGCATGGTGGTCTTCTCCTGTGATTTTGAGTTGATAAAATAAAGAACCACCCTGCCAAGCGTCAGTAGTTTTTCTTTTTCATTGTAAACCTCGTGGTGAAATTCCACGCGGTGATCGGTCGGCTGCTCTTTGAGAATTGTTTTTACCGTCAACAGGTCGTCGTAATGGGCAGGGCGTAAGAACCGGGTATGGAGCTCGACAATGGGCATAATGATGTCCATCGCTTCCATCTGTTTATAGGTAAATCCCAGTCGGCGGATGCTTTCCGTGCGTGCAGATTCAAAGTACTGCGCATAGTTGCCGTGGTAAACCACATTCATCTGGTCCGTTTCTGCATATCGCACCCTGATCATGGTTTCAGAAATATACATAGTCACAAATATTTTTTTACCGGATCAATCCATCTACACTTGCCTTGCCGGGTCCGCACAATAACACGATAATGAAACACAGGAGGAACAGGGCGGGTTTCTCTCCGACTCCGAAAACATCTCCATGGTGTGCCTTGTAGAGTGCGACAGACATATTTATAATGAGCGGTATCGTAACCAACCGCGAAAATAACCCGATTATTAAAAATATACCGCAGAAGAATTCAGCAAAAACAGTCAGGGACAATGACATCGTAGACCCGATGCCCATGAAATTTATAAATTTTGTTTTCATATCGGCAAAATGTACCAGTTTGTCGTACCCATGTTTCATGATGAGTACGCCTGCACCCGCCCGCAGGATCAACATGGCCAGGTTGAATGCGGCCGTGGTATAACCGATGGAAACTAGCTTTTTCATCTTTTCAGCTTTCTTTCAAAAATATAGATTTACGGGGATTTGCAAGGAAATGTTAATCTGTACACATATCCCCGGCTGTTTGTAATGATGTTTGGATTACGTAAAAATAATTTGAAACTTTACCGCGTTATCATGGCGAGGGGGTGGAGTAAAAACCATTAGCTGTCCGCTACACGTTAATAGGTATTTTCAAGCCTTCAACGCTGACCGTACGCCGAAACCTGGACCTGAGAAAAACAAAAGATATCTATTGCACATGAAAAGAATCATTTTTCCGATTATTTGTTTACTTGTTAACACGGCGACGTCTGCGCAGGAAACGAGGAATATCTCGGATCCGCTGACATCGTTCAGGCAGGCCAAGGACTATTACCAGAAAGAATATTATAGCCTGGCGTATCCGTTGTTTAAGGAGTTGAATCATAATCTCAAAGAAACCGATCGCAGCGGCCAGGCACTGAATTACCAGGAAATAAAATATTATACGATTGTTTGCGCGTTGAAACAAAACGAATCAGGGGCGGTTGAAACAGCTGTTGAATACATCGACCTGGATGACAATGCGGCGCGGGTACAAATGATGAGTTATCACCTGGGTGAATATCATTTTCGACAGAAAGATTATTACCAGGCGATCTCCTACTTCGAAAGAACTTCGGCGGAGCACCTGAGCAACCGCGAAATTGCCGACATGAAATTTCACCAGGGCTATTCATATTTCAACCTGCAACGTTTCGACAAGGCGAAACCGTTATTCGACGTTGTGCGGCAATTGCCAAAGGATCCCAATTACAAGGATGCGAATTATTATTATGGTTTTATTGCCTTCAACGAAAAAAAATACAATGACGCACTTTCGGCTTTTAAGGTCGTGGAAGAGGAGAAAGAATATGCCGCACTGATTCCATTTTACATTGCGACCATTTATTACAATACCGGTCAGAAAGAAAAGGCGCTAACGTATGCAGAAGAGAAAATCAAACAGGGTGGGCAATTTTATGACCTCGATTTGCGGCAGTTGATCGGCCATGCGTATTTCGAAAAACAAGATTACGGCAAGGCCTTGCCATACCTGCAGGCCTATGTTACGCGTTCCAAACGGGTACGCCGCCAGGATATTTATGAGATGTCATATTCATACTACCAGACGGCAGATTTTAAAAAGGCGATCGATGGCTTCAAACAGCTTGGAGGCAAAGAAGATTCGCTTGCACAAAACTCGATGTACCTGCTGGCGGATGCGTACCTTAAAACAAACCAGAAAGCAAACGCGCGTAATGCTTTTTTATTCAGCGCATCCAATAACAGCAATGACTACCAGCGCGAGATTTCCTCTTTCAACTATGCGAAATTATCTTACGAACTCGGTTACCAGGATGTGGCGCTGACTGAATTGCAGCGCTTTCTTGCAGGGTACGCTACATCCACCTATATCAATGAAGCCAGGGAGTTGCTGGTAGCTGTTCTTGCCAATACCAATAATTACAAAGATGCGCTGACGCTGCTGGAAGGCCTTCAGTCACCTTCTGAAAATGCCAGGCGATTGTATCCTAAAATACTGTATGGACGCGCGACCGAACTGGTAAATGACGGCCTGCTCGTCACCGCCAACGAGTTGCTGAACAAAGCCTTAAAAGATCCCTACAATGCTTCGGTGCTGCCCTTCATCAATTTCTGGAAGGGCGAGATTTCCTTTCGCCTGGGCAATATTGACGAATCCATCCGGTATTACCAGGAGTACCTGAAAACCGGCAATATTAATGGTGAAGTAAACCCGGCAAACGCAAAGTACAACCTTGGTTACTGTTACCTCAAAAAGGAAAACTATACGCAGGCGCTCGGATTTTTCGAGCAGATCGTTAAAACGCCAAAGCTAAATTCCACACCACTCGAACAGGATGCCTATATCCGCATTGCGGACTGTTATTATATGAGCCGTGCGTTCAAACGCGCGCTGACGATGTACGACCAGGTGCTTGCGTTTTCATGGCCTTCGGCCGACTATGCAATTTTTCAAAAAGCGATGGTTGCGGGGGTAAACAGTAGTGCTGAAAAAATTAGGTTGTTGCAATCTATCCCCCGCGTGTACCCGACGTCCACGCTGGTGCCGGACGCAAACCTGGAAATGGCAAACAGTTTTTTGTCAGATGAAAAATACCAGGAATCGATCCCGTACCTGAAGAATGTGGTGAACGCTACCAGCAGTGAGGCGTTGAAGCCGCGGGCGCTGCTGCGCCTGGGTATCGCCTATTACAATATGAACAACAACAAGGAAGCGCTGAATCAGTACAACGCCCTGTTAAAACAATATCCCAGCTCGGTGGAAGCCGATGAAGGACTGGACAATGCCAAAGCGATCTATGTAGAAGAGGGCAGGACGAACGAGTATGTGGCTTTTGCCAAATCGCTCGGTAAGGAAATTTCGTCTAGCCAGGAAGATTCCCTTTCTTATGCCGAGGCCGAATTGCAGTTTGGCAATGGCAATTTCGACGCGTCATTAGCCCGGTTCGAAAGTTACCTGGCAAAATTTCCGGATGGCAAATACTCGTTGGAAGCGAACTACTACAAGAGCGAGATTTACTACAACAAAAAAGACTTTCCAAAGGCAGCCGCTGGTTACGAGGTTGTGGCCAACCGCGTGCCAAATAAATTTGGTGAAAAATCATTGCTGCAGGCCGCCAGGCTCAACTTTTTCGAGTTAAAAAATTACGAGAAAGCGGAGCAGTATTTTACCAGGCTGAAGGAGTTTGCCAGCAACCAGGAAAACAAACTTGAAGCGATGCGCGGCTTATTGCGCAGCCAGTTCCAGTTGCAGAAATTTGCCAATGGCGCCGATAATGCGAAAGAGTTGCTTAGTCAGAAAGGAAGCAGTACCGATGATAAGGTACTCGCCAATTTCGCGCTTGGCAAAGCGTCCCAATCTAATAATCAATGTGAACCGGCGATTGAGTATTTTAAGTCGGTCGTAAATATGAACAAGGCATCATATGGCGCCGAATCCCGCTACGAGATCGCGCATTGCCTGTTCGACCAGGAGAAGCTGAAAGAGGCGGAGAAAGCGGCGTTCGAGGTTATTAATAAAGCCGGTTCTTATGCAAATTGGGTTACCAAAGCATACATCCTGTTGGGCGATGTTTACTTCCGGCAAAAGGATTATTTCAACGCAAAGGCCACGTACCAAAGTGTGGTGCAAAATGCAACGATTGCCGAATTGAAAGCCGAGGCGCAGCAGAAACTGGAAAAAGTTGTTGATGCAGAAGGCAAAGAAAGTAAGGTGGAGAAGAGTTTGTAGTTTGTGGTTTGTGGTTTATAGTTGTTTGCAAAAGAACATAGGTCAAATTGTTTAGTTAAAAATTGTAAGATGGCAAGAAACAGATTGGGTCGGATAATCGTTACAGGGTTGGGCTTTTTGATTTTGTGGCAACATAATTTGTTTGCACAGGATACTGCCAAGCGTAAAACCATTGAGATTACTTCGACTTTTAAACCGGTCTTGCGGGAAGCCGTTAAAGTGAACTTTAATGCGGCGCCTCCTGCTGTTGATTCGTCGAGACCGGTACTTAATTACAATGTGCCCATTCAGAACCTTTCTTTTAATTATCAGCCGGGCGCCTTAAACCCTGTAGCGATCGAGGGTGATTCTACGTCTGGCTGGAAAAACAGCAATTATATCAAAGCAGGTATCGGTAATGTTCACCTGCCGTATCTGCAGGCTGGTTTCAGTTTTGGCGATGGTAAAAGTTCATACTACAATGTTTTCGCAAGTCATATTTCATCTAAAGGCAAGCTGCCTTTCCAGCAAACGTCTGAAACGGCCGTAGCCGTTTTGGGCACCTATAAAACACAGAAGAACCTTGAATGGAACGGTAAAGTAGGTTTTCATAGCGACGACTACTATTTCTATGGTTTCCGGCCGGACACGCTATCGTTTTCAAAGAACGAATTGCGCCAGCGCTTCCAGCAGTTTGAAGGGAAAGTGGGATTGCGTAATATGTCGCCGACAACGTATGGCATTAACTACAACCCGACATTCAAGACCTCGTATTTTTCTGGCAAGAATGAATTCCGCCGCGCTACGGAAACCAATACCGTCCTTGATTTGCCGCTGCAGAAAACTTTTGGCAAGAGCTTTGGGCTTAATGTTGGATTTACCGCCGACCTCACCAGCTACCGGCCTTCCGGAAAAAAGACCATCCAGAACAACCTGTATTATTTCAAGCCATCTTTGCTCTTAAAGACACCCAACCTTTACCTGGAAACCGGGCTGGTGCCATCATGGGACAACAAGGTGTTTACCATGCTGCCAAATATCATGGCTGATATAACGACCAACGATAAGCGCTTCACCGTACAGCTCGGCTGGATCGGTTATTACAACAAGGGTTCCTTCGAACGCTTTGCGTCCATCAATCCATGGATCCAGCAACCAGACATGCTGCTGAATACGCGCGTGCAGGAGCGATATGCAGGTTTTAAGGGCTCGGTACTCGACCACTTCACCTACAGTGCGAAAGTTGGATTTGTGCAATACCGCAACATGCCACTCTTCGTAAACGACAGCCTGGACGGGA